>NZ_JAEDXW010000005.1:0-260863 GCF_036877565.1 Edaphobacter sp. HDX4 | reverse complement strand
GGACAAAGGTGGGCAAGACGTTTTCCCTGGACCAGATACAACAAGCCATGGAGTACGAAACGCAGCCAGGGACCAAGGCGGTTCTTCTTCCTCAGCCAACGAAAAAGTTTGTATGAGGTGGGGACGAAGCTCAGACGTAACGAACGACTCACCGGGAAGCCCTCACAACCCCCGTGTCTCCAGCTGAGTCATGGCTGAAGACACGTCGACCTATCGGTACCGGTCGTTGTCGATGAGTGATAAATCGCCAATGCACGTTTCCAGACTCGGCGGCTCTCGAAACGTGATTTGCCCTGTTCACACCAACTGCCACTCCATTCCCGCTCAAGCAACAACCAGGCAAGAGTGTTTCAAAGGACAGCTCTTTAGGATGCTGCAACTGCGATGGACTGCGCTGTTCTACAAGATGGGCGCTGAATACGAATCATCCAGCAAGTGGATGTTGGCATTTCGCGTCCCGTTGAATCACTGTCAAACTGACGTCGTCGCAAAGCGGACTACCGTTTGCGAAGTCCTGTAACGTACCAAGAAGCATCATGAGGGTGCCCTGAGCCGATGACGAATCGGCGTATTTCAATGCCGTTAGTATCCGATCCAACCCGAACTCTTCTTCTGAGGTGTTGCGGCATTCAAGTACACCATCTGAGTATGCGACGAGCGTGTCCCCGGGTTCGAGAATCAGTTCACCCAACTCAAATTTCGCGCCTTCGATAGCACCCAACAAAGGGCCGCCCCTCTCAAGCAGCTCAGTCCGCCCATCCGCGCGAAGCACTATTGGCGGGAAATGGCCGGCATTGCAGTAGGTCAGTCCCCCAAGCTGACAGTCAATCCGCGCGAGAAAGGCCGTTGCGAATGGCGCAACCGGCCGCAGATAGCAGAGGTGACGATTGATCTCCGACGCGATCCTTGCAGGGTCAGAATAAGGATCGCCGTAACATTGCAAAAGTGCTGCCAGATTAGTGAACCACATCCCAGCCGCAACACCTTTACCGGCAATGTCTCCGTGCGCCATAAGAACCAGGGAACCGCTTTTCAAAAACGTCGTGAAATCCCCTGAGATAAAGCGAGCCGCGAACACCTCGCTTGCGAACTGTAAACTGCCGTGGCGAAATTCACGCGGGCCGCTTAGCTTGCGCTGGATCTGCGCGGCCTCGAACAGGTCTGAATGGAGATCAAGTCTCTCTCGCAGAAGTGACTCAACCTCGTCCCGTAGTGGCACACTCGATCTCGGTGGCGGCATCAACGCCACGATTGAGGATTGGGGCATGCTGTCATTTTGTCTCCCGCCGTTCGTCCGGAACTTGCCTTCACTTCTCGGTAGTAGTCTGCTGTCGCTCATAGTTCAACTCTTTCCGATCTGATTGATGTTTTAACCCACGAACCGATAACCGGTTCCGTGCACTGTGAGGAAGTACCGTGGTTGTTCTGGATCGGGCTCGAGCTTTTGACGCAGACGTACTAGATGTGTATCCACCGTCCGGGTAGTTGGAAAATTCTCGTATCCCCAAACCTTTTCCAGAAGACGATCGCGACTGAGCGTTTCTCCTGAATGACAGATGAAATACTTCAACAGCTCGAATTCTTTAGACGAAATCTCGAGAGCCTTGCCTGATCTAAGCACTCGTTGATGACGCAGATCGACTTCCACGTCGCCAAAGGAGTGTTGGTCCTGATCTTTGGGAAGGACTGCCGTTCGTCGTAACACGGCCTTCACTCGCGCCAGCAACTCGCGAATTGAGAACGGCTTGGTCACATAGTCGTCCGCGCCGAGTTCGAGACCCACCACTTTGTCTAATTCCTGCCCGCGGGCAGTCAGCATGATGATCGGGATCGAACCGCGTTGAGCGCGTAACTGCCTGCATACCTCCAGTCCGCTCATCCGGGGCATCATGACATCCAGGACCACAAGATCGGGGGACTCTTCCAAGGCTCGCTTAAGGCCTTCCATTCCATCGCCCGCTGTAATCACTTCGTATCCTTCAAACTCGAAATTGTCTCGAAGTCCAGCCACCATATTGGGTTCGTCCTCCACGACAAGAATTCTCGCTGGCCTGGGTGATTCAGCTTTCTTCGCCTTCTCTTGCTGTCTCATGCCGACATCCCTTTCGCCTGCTGAACGTCTGCAGTCTGCGGCGGCAGAGTAATGATGAATTTGCTGCCGCGACCGGGCTCGCTTTCAACTGCAACTTCACCTCCATGCGCCTGCACGACGTGGCGCACGAGAGACAGCCCTAGTCCGCTTCCTTTGGTGTCATGCACCAGCGGATCGGATACTCGATAGAACTTCTCGAAGATTTTGGGCTGCTCCTTCTCGGAAATGCCGATTCCGTGATCGACGACCTCAAGGTTGACGCCACCATTGTGCCGGTAGAGGTTTACACCAAGATATTTCTCTGTCGCCGAATACTTCACTGCGTTGTTCACCAGATTCAGTAGCGAACGCGCAATAGCTTCACGATCCACACACACTTGGGGCAGATCGCTATCGATCTTCTGTTCGAACTGAAACCCGTTTTGCTCGATTTCAAAACGATAAGATTCCAGCGTGCCGCGTACCAGATCTGCCACATCGGTCTGGCGGAAATCGTATTCTTTCTTGCCTGATTCGATACGCGAGAAGTCAAGAATATTATTGATCAGCGAACTCAACCGCTCACTCTCTTTGCGAATAATCTCGTAATATTCCTGACGCTTTCCCGGGTTGGACAGGCGTCCCAGTTCGAGGGTCTCTGCGTAAAGGCGAATGAGCGCCAGAGGTGTTCTCAGTTCGTGCGAGACGTTGGAGACAAAATCGGATTTCAATTTCGCCAGTGCAAGTTCTCGCGCGACGTTTCGGTACGCGAGTAGCATTCCTCCACCCATGAGCAGCGAAAGCGCTCCGAGAATAAGAAATGCCGCCCGCACAAAGTGGTCGCTGATGTTCGCGATCGTAGTCCCGCGCAGCTTGATTCCAAGGATCAGTCCAGGAAAGACACTGTCAAAACCCCGCTCTACTTCAGGCGAGCCTCCATCCCAACAAATCGAAGCGGCCAAAGGAGTGTGGTCCTTTGCAGTCCGTACCATCATCACTGGTTGAGGATGGGAGGTATCGTTCTTGTTCTGATTTGGCAGCACTTCGTTCAGCGCTTGCGGAAAGAACTTGTTACTCAGATAGTCCGTATCGTAGACAAAACCTCCCAGAGCGGGATGCTCCGCAGTCGAACCGCGAGGCATAAATACCACCAAAGACTGATACTGCATCTTGTCGTCCCTGGTTACCCAGTTGGAGGTGATGTAGACGTGCCTCCCTTCCATCGCCTCGATCTTCTTAAGCTTGGCGATCCAGTCTTTGGACTCCAGATCAAACCAGGGTCCGATCATGGATGAGAACTTCTTGCCTTCGTCAGCAAACTCGGGATTGCTCATCCGATCAGGTTGAGACTGACTCTCAAGGTGGCCTTTCCCGGTCCACACGAATGCATGTGCAATGTCTGGGTGCGACACCAGGAAACCCTCGAGTTTGTCGCCTTGACTCGCATGGGGAAATCTCGCGCTGGCTTCCTCGGCGATCTCATATGCGCGCCCATCAATCCGCTTTTCGGCGATGGCTAAGACCTGTTGATATTCCCGTTGAAAGACAGCCTCGATCGCTTTGTCACGCTGTATAGTCCTCAAGTGCCATACACCGGCCACAATGAACGCTGCCGCAGGCAGCATGACTCCCAGCATGAACATCAGCATGCGTGGCCGTTCGGACAAACGTCGAACTTGAGACTTAGCCATATGTGCTTTCGGAAGGCGCCCTGTGCGTTTGCGTGGAGGAGCTGCCGTTTCCCTCGGATTGAAGACTAAGCGGGGAAACTCGGCGATGTGTCACGGCGACGCAACAAATTGCAAAAAGTTGTGAACTTAACGGAATCCGGAACAGTACGCGGGACAAGATGTTCTACATCTAACTCTCGATTTAGGAGCAACTTGTTCGTCATCACAGCTGTGGGGCGAGTCGCCAACCGGAAGTGCTTACTTGCTGCGAAATCGCCTACTCACTCAAAGACCGGCTTAGTACGTGCGACACTTCCGTGTGCGCCAGGTCGCATCGTATTGATTGGAAACGTTGGGCATCGCGGTGGCATTTACATGAAGACCTCTCAAAGTGGATTGATCCGGCTGATCGCGGTATTTAAGCTGCTAAAGGCGACTCTCCTGATCGTGGTCGGCGTCGGCATGCTCAAACTGATCCACAATGACGTGCCGACGGTGCTGAACCATTGGGTCGCAATGCTCGGCCTGGATCCAGGCAATCGATACGTCGATCATGCACTTCGGAAGGCCGCACACATCTCTCCCAACAGAATGAAGGACCTTGGATTGGGTAGCTTTGTCTAGGCAGCCCTGTTCCTGACCGAGGGCATTGGTCTCTGGCTGTTGAAACGTTGGGCTGAGTGGTATCCCTAAAAGCGGTTGATCGTGAATTGCCCGTCAACCCCTGGTCGATGATTTGTCGTGTGGCGAGTGTGTTGTCGTTTTAGGAGCGTACTATGAGACTTGCCCGAATCGGGGAACCCTTCAACCGACAGCACGATTGAGCTATCTACTAATCGCTGTTTAGGAAATCTTCAGTTATAGCTACTTAAACCCCTCCCGCTCGCGTGGCAGCCTATGTGCACTCACTCGGTAGGGTGACGAGGAGGTATGTGCGGCATGCGAGTACTACTATTTGCAAATGATGATGGTATGGATAGGAGTAAATACTGCTCGTGCAGATGTTGCGCTGCTTATGGAGGAACCATACGGCACATTCGGAGCTTAGCACGGATCGATTATCAAATGGTGGTTGGCAAGGCTTCCGCTCTGCTGTGTCCGCAGGCGCTACTGTTGGTGGATGAAATTCACTTTCGAGTACAAGCACAGAGACGCTAGCGAGATTGGCTAGCATCGATGTTAGGAGCTTTAGCTGTGGTGAAATGCTTGATCGGGCCTTTGACCCCATCGTTCGTGCCATCGGCCCCCATCGACTCAACCGTGTAGTAATAGGTTGTCTTGGGCTTGAGGTCGTCGACGCGCACGCGAAAGACGGTGTCGGGATGCCCCGGGTTCAGCCTGATTGGAGATTTCGCCGTCTCGCTCAGGTTCTTAGTATCCGTACCATAGTGCACGATGCCGTAATGCTCGGGCGAGCCCCCGGGATTATTGCTTGTCCACCTGATAATCGCCAAATGGTCGCTAGCTAATTCGAGTTCTGGGCCGTGCTTGATGCTGACGCGCGCGGCCTTTTTAGTAGTCGGACTCGCCTGAGCGGCCAGTGAGGTTGGGTACAGGAGGAGAGCAGCCGTAACCGTGATCGCCAATTTCGCAAGCGGCCTCTTCATAGAAGTATCTCCCGTCCATCACTTAATTTGCACCTACGCAGGACAAACGAAAAGCGCATGGAGGCCAGAGGCGGCCCCCATGCGTTCCTACTTTGCTTCCGCTCGTCGCATCCCCGGTGTTTACGTTCCGCGCTACGGAATAGGCGGACTCGGTAGGGGTGTGAGGCCGCAGACCTCCGATGAGCAAGCCGGAAGTGACGGAGTCGGGATCAGAGAGTCGTTGCCTTGAGTCGCGGCCGTCCCGCCGGTCATACACTGTCCGACAAAGGTGTCGCTGTTGGGGTAAGGTACCAGGTAGCCGTCGCTGAGTGTTTTCAGAAATGCAACGATCTGGTTCTCCTCCGTATCCGTCAAGCCCAGGTTACCGGTTGTCATGTTTAGATTGTTCTTGACCTCGGGCATCGGCCAGCAATTGACTCTCTCGATCGTTCCTGACGGGCAGTGTCCGGAAGTGACAGGGAACGCATACAAGTCGCGTGTGTTGTAAAAGTGGACGAGCTGCTTCAGGCTCTTGATGTAGCCGTTGTGGAAAAACTCCTTCTGGAAATAGGGTCCCGGAGCCTCCGTTCCTCCAGTGCACTGTGGCGGTGCCAAAGCGACATTGCGCGCGGAAGAGACCTGCATTTGACCGTCGGAGGCTGCCGCATATTGTCTCCAACTCGCGTTCGGGCTGGACCAGGTAGCGTAACCGCTCCGCAGGAACTCCCCGAGTCCCAAATCTCTAAAGGCGAATCCTATGGGATTGGCAGTGAACCCGAAGGAATCCGGCGTGGTCTGATAAAAGAAGGCATCTCTGGGATTCAGCGGCAGGCCTAAGTTTGACGAGCCGAAGCAGGAGAATATTGGCGCCCCGCTGGGCTGCGTGCTGCTGTCGGTCTGAGCTGAGGTTCGAGCGGTTCCTTTTCCGTCGACGTGGCACGAATTACAATTGCCCTTTCCGTTGAACAATGCGAAACCTGCCGCCTCGTCTGCAGTGAACGTGTACTTGTTGGCCAGGAAGGCGTCGAACTTCGAGGAGAAGGCGCTGACCTGTACGGATTCCTCGTATGCATCCAGGGACTGTGCCCAATGATCGTAATCGTTGTTTGACTTGGTGCGGTCTGCCGGACTAAGGTTCACCGGCGTGGTGCTCCCTTCAAAAACTGAGGCTCCTCCAGGCGTTGCGCAAATCTTTTCTGTGTCGTGCGGCCACCTAATGTCAAACGAGTCTGCGCCAAATACCTCTTCGAACAAATGTCTGTATGGGGATTGGGAGAGTCGAAAAACGATGCAAGCCGTGTCAGGGAAGCCCATTTCCTGGGTGTCAACAGGAGGCCCCTGCGACTGTTCGGCGTCGGGGTTCCTTATTTTGTATCCTGTGGCGCGTGAGTCCCAGAAATTTCCGCCAAGGAAGCCCTGTGATTGGTTGTACTGAAGCACAGGGAAAAATGGTGCATACGAGTATCGCTGCGCTGTTCGCTTGCCGGCGCGATAGTGAACCGTTCCAGGATATGCGATCATCGTCAGATTGACGGACGGGATTGGTCCACTAAAAGCCACATACGGCATATGGCACGAGGCGCATGCTACGTTTCTGTTCGGAGATATGTTGTGGTCGTAATTCATCAACTCGCCGAGGGTTTCTATTGCCTCGGTGCCGGTATTCTCAAGGATTGGCGGCTGATTCCCCAGGGTGGGGGGCGTCAAGTCTTTCCACCGTGCAAATGCTCTGGCTTCGATGAGATCCACTTCAAACCGAACCCTGGCAAGCTCTGCATCCAAATTTGACGGGAGAATTCCGGGTGGGTAGGGGTTGTAAATCCGTGTTGGCGGGGTTGGGCGTGCGAGTGTACTCTGCGCCGACACCCTGACACGCGACATCAAAATGCAGAGCCCAAATACACAAAGGACGACCATCGATATTATTGCCAAAATTCGCTTCATAGAGTCCCCCTTTGCGGGTTGTCGTTGTGGAAGATCCTAAGAGCCAAGAGTGCTGGCTCTTCCCATATCGACCGGACGATACGTGATGATGGCCCGACATCCAAATTCACTCGGAGACAACAAGTGTGCCGCCACAGCATTAGGGCTGTCCGACGCAGGTCACTTGTTTCAATTCTGAAAGTTTAGAAATGATCAACCAGTATCCAGATGTTCACATCACCCGGGATAGATCTTGGGAGGTGGCAGTCACCTTCGCATCGGCTACTGCGCATTCCTAGGTCGAGCATTATAATCCAAATATCGGCGCAGAAGCAAGACGGCCGTTTTATATTTTCACCGTGTGTAAAGCCGCAGTGGACGGAAGGAAGCACACTCCATGGAATTGCATCCAGTCCTCTCAACTGTTGTAAAAATCGCCCATCCGAATCGGCTTTGTTCACGAGTCTAGAGCAAAATATCCAGAAGACTACATCGGTGTCCAATCAGGATATGTAAAACCCGCTGACCTTGCATGGTACGCTCCCCATCAACACACTGCCGATGGGCTCAACCAGCCGTATCGTTACTCCTCCCTCTTTGCCTATCCGATCGAGGTGTCTGGCAGCCCAAAGACACTCAAGCTTCCGAACAATGATAAAATCCGTATCTTCACGATTTCTACCGTAGACGGAAACCCAGAGCTCGATCCTGCACAGTCGCTCTACGATACGCAGAGCGGCATCGCACCGCCGAAACTATCAGCGAAAACAATTCGTTAAGTCGGCCCGATCAAACTCCGGCCTGCTTCTGTAGTTCGCGTATGTCGATTTTCTCAGCCAGCCATTGGATGGAGCGGTTCGCATGAACCGCTGTCAACGGCCACACATCCGCGCACCCTCACAAGGGAAGTTCAGCGACTGAGGGATAACCGTGTTGACCGCGGCCAAGATCGCTGTCGTATTTCAGCGTGCTTTTGTAGAGTTCGTATCGGCCATCATTGAATTGTTTGCCGTAGTCGCGGAGCTTCTGCATCTGATCGGCGGAGAGCGGCTTAAAGTCGCGCAGGATCGCTAGATTCTGGTCGAGCACTTCCGTGGAATCTATGCCGCTGATGGTCGTGGCGACGGGCAGGCTCATGGCGTAGCAAAGCGCTTCAGAGGGGGTCAATGCGCCCTTCGAGATGGTCTCGCCGGAACCGCCCATGCTCTTCATTCCCAAGACCGCCATCCCGCGCCGAGTGGCGACCGGCAGGACATTCTTTTCAAAGCTGCGGAAGCCAGGGTCCAGTGGATTGAGAGGCATCTGGACAACATCGAAAGCATAGCCGCGGTTGAGCATCTCCAGATTGATCGCCGGGTGCTTGTGTCCGTTAAATCCCACGAAGCGAACCTTCCCCTGCTGCTTTGCCTTGTTAAGGGCATCGAGAACACTATCGTGCGCGTAGATCAGTTCGGGGTCATTGTGGTAGATAACCTCGTGAATCTGCCAGACATCGAGATGATCGGTCTGCAGACGAGTAAGCGACGCTTCCAGCATGCGCATCGCAGTTTCCCGATCACGCTGCGTGCAGACGGCGCTCATGACGATGACGTTGTCTCGTTTGCCTTTGAGGGCGATGCCGAGTTTCTCTTCGCTGAGGCCTCTGTGAAACTCCCAGGCATTGTCGAAGATGTTGATGCCGTGATCGATGGCTTTGGCAACCATATTGTTCACCACAGCCTGATCAGCAACGGTACCGAGATGAAAGCCGCCCATGCCCAGGATCGAACATTCGAGCCCGGTCCGGCCCAGAGGCCGCCTTTGCGCCTGGAAGCTACCGACATCGGATTCGTTATGGGTTTCGACTGCGGTGGGAATCTTTTCGGCTGAAATCACGGCGGAAACTCCTGCTATCGCTGCGCCCTTCAGGAAGCCTCTCCGGCTTACCTCAGGTCCGGTTTTGGGGTTGTTGTCATTCATAACGGTCGATACCTGGTTACCATGTAGGGTTGCTGTTCGTTGTAACGCCGATGATGACAGCACGGAATTGTCTGAACTTCTCTTCCAACTGGGGTTTCCAGCTGATATCTATTCACACGCCCTAAACCTGGGGCCATGCGTGGCCAGTGTTGGCTGCTTCGTTGATCATGTCCTTGACCTCGGCCTGCGCCGTGTCGAGAGGGTATTCGTGGACCAGCCGGGCTTCAGGATTATCAAATTTAAGGGAATTCTTGTACATCTCGAAACGCCCATCCGCCGCATATTGGCGGCAACGGTCGCGCAGCGCCTGCATCTCAGCAGGGATCATCGATACAAAATTTTGTGCGATTTCAAGATTCTGCGCGAGAATGTGCATCTCTTCGGCCCCGGAAATGGTGCAGGCCACAGGAAGACTCATCGCGTAGCGCAGCGCTTCCCTGGCAGTAAGGACACCCATCTGCACCGGTTCCCCATGTCCGCTGATAGGCTTCATACCTAATGGCGCGATCCCACGCTGGTTGAGAACGGGCAGAACCTTCTGCTCGAAGCTCATAAAATAAGTGGCATCAAAAGCATTCAGCGGCATCTGAACTGAGTCGAAGGGAAAGCCGGTGTTGAGCATGGCGAGATGCACGTCAGGGTCTTTATGGCCAGTGAAGCCGACGAAGCGAACTTTGCCCTGTTGCTTCGCTTTGAGCAGCGCCTCTGCCGCGCCACCGGGACGAATGAACAGTTCAGGATCATTCTGAAAGACAACGCCGTGAATCTGCCAGAGGTCGAGGTGGTCGGTCTGAAGACGGCGCAGCGATTGTTCGAGCATCTGCATGGCGAGCGAACCGTCGCGGCCGTGAGTGCAGACCTTGGTCATGACGAAGGCTTTATCGCGCCGCCCTTTGAGGCCCAGGCCGAGCCAGGACTCAGTTTTGCCGCGATAGTACTCCCAGGCATTGTCGTAAAAGGTGATGCCCCCGTCGAGTGCGCGGTGGACAATTTCAATCGCGGTTTTCTCATCTTTCGCGCCACCAAGATGATGACCGCCCAGACCCAGTGCGGAGATCCGGACGCCTGTTTTGCCAAACTCTCGAAGAGGGATGGACATTATGACTCCTTCACAATAATTCAGAACCAATTCAAGAAATGAGAGTGTCAGTATGTAGGTAGTTGCCCTGTGCTCCATCCTCCACCCAGCGCCTTGATCAGAATCACACT
Organism: Edaphobacter sp. HDX4; assembly: GCF_036877565.1. Taxonomy (NCBI): domain Bacteria; kingdom Pseudomonadati; phylum Acidobacteriota; class Terriglobia; order Terriglobales; family Acidobacteriaceae; genus Edaphobacter; species Edaphobacter sp. HDX4. The sequence goes on along the minus strand of NZ_JAEDXW010000005.1, from coordinate 250,445 downwards.
TGCCTCCATACGGCGCCGCATAATATCGATGTCATTTCGCTCATTATTCAAGGCAGCGGTCTGCCATGTGATTACCTGCAGATACGTATCGACGCCGCCTTCGTAACGGGCCTGTGACAGGTCCAGTGACTGCTCTGCGGAATCCGTCGATTCATGCTGTTGCTGAGCTTCGGCTTCCAGAATGCGTAAGGCGGCAAGATTGTCCTCCACCTGTTGGAATGCCGTCAGTGTCGTTTGCCGGTAATTGGCAACAGTGGCATCGTAGTTCGCTGAAGCCATCGTTCGTACAGAGCGGCGACGTCCCGCGTCGAAGAGCGTCTCTGAGAAAGTGGGACCCACAGCCCAGAAGCGGCTCGGCCAAGTGAACCAGTTCAACGCGGAAGTTCCCTGCAGGCCCGCGACGGCACTCAAACTAAGCGTGGGATAAAAGGCTGCCTGGGCGATGCCAATCTGCTCATTCCCAGCAGCCATCTGTCTCTCGCTCGCGGAAATGTCGGGCCTTCTCTCCAGCAATTCAGAAGGCAACGTACCCGGAATGTCCGGCATCTTTGGCGGCTGGAGATTAAGCGGGGTGGAAGGCAAACTGAATTGTGCCGGCGGCACTCCGATTAGAATCGCTATGGCATGTTCGTACTGAGCGCGTGTCACCGAGATGTCTGTCTCTATAACCCGCGCGGAGTTGAGTTGCGTACGCGCCTGTGTAAGATCCGATAGCGGCGAGGCCCCTCCCTCGAAGCGATCTTTCGTCAGATTTACGGCATCTGTATAGGCCTTGACTGTATTGCGCAGCAATTGGATTTGCGCGTCGGCACTCCGCAACTCCATATAGTCAATGGCAAGCTCCGCGTGCAGGCTTAGCCGTGTATTGGCAAGATCAGCGGCACTTGCCTGTGCCTGCTCTCGGGCCGAGGTTACCTGCCGGTGGATGCGGCCCCAAAGATCGATCTCGTAGTTTAGCTCCAGCGGTAAGGTGAAATTCCCTTCACCGCCGTTGACTATAGTCGGTGAAAGGTACGGTTGATGGGCCGAGTCGCGGACGGCCGATATGCTCGGCGCAATGCCAATGGTCGGCGCCTCTGCTGAGCGATAGACGCTCACATTGGCATGTGCGGCCCGGAAATTCGCGTCCGCCATCTTCAACGTCTGATTGGCTCCATCCACCTTCGCTTCAAGGGAGTTCAGTTGAGGATCGTCAAATGATTCCCACCAGTTGCCTTTGACCTGCGCATCGCTCGGCTGAATCACCTTCCAGCCATCCTGGTCCTTGAAGGAAGCGGGAGGAGCTTCTTTGTATCCAGGTGCGATCGGAACGGAGGGCCGGTTGTAATTAGGACCCACCGCACAACCCGTCAGAAGCAGAGCTGCCATTGTGGCAGCGAGGGTTTGGTTCGATCTCATTCTGCTGGCCCCGTCTGAGTATTCTTGTTTATCTCAACCCGAGTACCACTCACCAGCGAATCTGAAGGATTCAAGACAACCTGATCCTCAGGAGACAGACCGGCGATCACTTCTACCGTGTCTCCATAGTCATGGTCGATGCTGATCGGGACCAGTTGGACACGCCCGTCACGGACAACACCGACACGCAGACCTTCCTGACGAAAGAGCAACGCATTCGACGGGATAGTGGGTGACTGAGAGGCTGCCGACAATGGCAGATGCACAAATACATAGGCTCCCGGAAGCAGGAGTATCTTCGGATTCTCAATGTCCACCTCGACTCTCAATGTGCGCGAGAGGGGATCGATGGCCTCTGAACTGCGTGCGATGGTCCCGATAAACCGTTCCTTGGGATAAGCGTCGGATGAGAGGCCAACCTGTCGTACGGAATGCAAAGCGCTTTGATAGATCTCAGGCACAGGCACGAAGACACGCAGGCGATCCACGGAGCTGAGATGGAATAGTTCCTCGGGACGGGTATTTTCTCCGCCCTGAATCAGATCACCGATATCGGTATTTCTGGCCGTGATGACGCCATCGAACGGAGCATATATCTTCTCGAAACCTTGCAACTGCTGCAATCGCCGGACATTTGCCTCCTGCGCGGACAGCGCAGACCGCCTTGCATTCAAGTCGCCGCTGGCCTGATCGCGCTCCTGTGTGGAAACGGCGTTCTTCAGCAGCAGTTTCTGCCAACGCTCAGCAGTGATCTGAGCAAGCTGATAGTTCGCCTGCGCTGTTGCCAGGTCAGACTGTGCCTGCTGCACCTGTTGATCGAGTTCCGGGGTTTGGATGTCGGCGAGTAATTGGCCCTTCTTCACATGAGTACCGATATCGGTGTACCAATGCTCGAGATAGCCGCTTGTTCGCGCGTAGACCGGACTATCGGTGAAGCCCTGAACGCTTGCGGGCAATACGACTTCATAGGACTTAGTGCCCAAGGAAGGGTGAACGACGTCTACTGATAGGATTGCGGCTGCTCGCGTGTCCTTCGCCAGCGCCACGCCGGAAACTGATCTGGTGTGAATGCCCCAAAACGTTACGATAGCGATGAGTATTGCGAAACCGAAGCCGGAAATCACGGCCGCCCGGTTGGAACCCCGTTTGGCGACATCCACCGGAGTGGATTTTTCATCAGTAGTTTCAAGGCTCTTCTGTTCATTAGTCGTTTCCATAAAAGACGCTCCATCTTAGGCGTGCAGAGGTTGACTAGCTTTCTGTAATGCGAGCTGTTGTTTGCCACCTGACTTGCGGCCGTGTAACAACGCAAATACAGCCGGTACAAAGACAAGAGTGGCGACGGTCGCGAACATCAATCCGCCGATCACCGCGCGTCCCAGTGGGGCATTCTGTTCGCCGCCGTCCCCCAGACCGAGGGCCATCGGAATCATGCCGATAATCATCGCAAAGGCTGTCATGCATACCGGGCGGAAGCGTGTCTGCCCTGCCTCGATCGCCGCAAGAACTGCATCCCGATGTTCCTCGTAACGGATCTTCGCGAAGGAGATCATCAGAATACTGTTTGCCGTAGCCACCCCCATGCACATGATGGCGCCCATCAGCGCGGGGACACTGAGCGTCGTGTGCGTATAGAAGAGGAACAGGACGATACCCGCCAGTGCTGCAGGCAACGCAGTGATGATAATGAAGGGGTCAAGCCACGACTGGAAGTTGACCACAATCAGCATGTAGACGAGCACGATGGAAAAGAGCAATCCGCCAATAAGAGAAATGTAGGAACTGCGCATCGTGTCCGCCTGTCCAAGGATCTCGATGGAGGTTCCCACCGGCAGATTCTTCTTTGAGGCATTCACAATCCGCGCAACATCGTGACTGACTCCTCCCAGGTCCCGCCCCTGCACCGCGCCGTAGATGTCGACTACACGGCGCATGTTGTACTCGGAGATGACCGCCATCTCGTCCCCGCGGTGGATCGATGCAACATCAGCCAGGATTTCTGGATTCTTAGCGCCGGATACATTGACTGGGATATTTTGCAGGTCCTGAACGGACTGCATTCGGTATTGCGGCGTTTGCGCGACTAACTGATAGTTAACGCCATTTTTCCAGTTCAGAAAGAACATTGGAGAGATCTGGAAGCTCCCGCTGAGGGTATTGAGCATGCTCTGGCCCACATCGCGGGCGGCGTATCCGCCCTGCTCGGCCTTGGTGCGGTCTATATCTACGTGGTAGGTCGGATAGTCCATGGGTTGTTGCACGCGAAGGTCAACCAAACCCGGTACCTGTCGCAACTGGTTCTCAAGGTCAGCCGCAAGCTTTGCGCTGGCCCTGACATCGTTTCCACGGAACTGGACGTCGATCGGCGCGGGAAGCCCAAAGTTCAGGATTTGGGTTGTGATATCGGCGGGAAGGAAATAAAAGGTGGCACTCGGAAATTGCCGCGGCAGGCGCGCGCGTAAATCACGCATATAGCTCGCGGTAGGTTGGTGATTCGGTTTGAGAGTCACGATCACATCAGCATCACCTGCCCCAATAATGCCGGAGGTAAGATGCATTGTGTTCATGCCGCTATAGGGCAGGCCGATATTGTCCAGGATGTTGTCCAGTTCGCCGGCGGGAATGGTTTGACGGATCGATTGCTCGACTAAGTCGCATAGCCGCGCGGTCTCCTCGATACGCAGCCCCGTCTTTCCTCGCACATGCAAAATGAAGTTGCCCCCATCTGTGCTCGGAAAGAAATCCTGGCCCAACCACGGCACCAACAAAAATGCAGAGAGGCAAAGCAGAAGGAAGACAGGCACAAAGGCACGCCGGTAAAGCACGAGCCTGGTCAGCAGCAGCTGATAGCCACGACGTACGCGCTCAAATCCACTCTCAAACCTGCGCTGAAAACGTGTGAAGAGATTTCCCGAAACGCTATGATCTTTCGCTTTCAACAAGTAGATTGCCAAAGTTGGAACCAGAGTCCGAGACAGTAAGTAGGAGGCAAGCATCGCAAAGACTACTGCCTCAGCAAGGGGAACAAACAAATAGCGCGCTACACCGCCCAGGAAGAACATTGGAAGGAACACAATACAGATGCAAAGTGTGGAGACCAGGGCCGGCACCGCAATCTGAGCAGCGCCGTCCACGATCGCCTCACGCAGGCCATGCCCTTCTTCGAGAAACCGCTCGATATTCTCGATCGTCACCGTTGCATCGTCCACCAGGATACCGACCGCCAAGGCAAGGCCGCCGAGCGTCATGGTGTTGATCGTCTCTCCGAGCAAGCTCAGGATGATCACAGAACTGAGAATCGACAGCGGTATCGAAATCGCGATGATGATCGTACTTCGCCAGCTTCCCAGAAACAACAGGATCATCAGTGCTGTCAGAGCCGCGGCTATAACAGTCTCGCGGAGCACTCCGGTAACTGCCGAACGAACGAAGACGGATTGGTCCGAAAGCGGAACCATCCGAAGCTGCGATGGAACGAGGCTCGCAACGAAGGGCAGCATGGCGCGGACACCCTTGACCACATTCAGAGTGGAAGCATTGCCGGCCTTCAAGATAGAAACCAGCACGCCCCGATGCCCATCCTGGCGAACAATGTTGGTCTGCACCTGAAAGCCATCGCTTACCATGGCCACATCGCGCATGTAGATCATCGCTCCATCTACCTGCTTGATGGGGAGGTTGTTCAGTTCCTCGATCGTGTGCGGAGCTACGTTGTTCAGTATGTCGTACTCACTCTGTCCGATCTTTGCGGTGCCGGAGGGCAACACCATGCTTTGCGCCGTCAGCGCCCCTAGAACATCGCTCGGCGCGAGGCCCTTCGACTGCATCAGCCTCTGGTCCATATTGACCATGATCTGACGCTGTTTGCCGCCATAGGGAGTAGGAACAACAGCCCCCGGCACGGTGATGAGCTGTGGGCGGATGAAGTTCGAACTGTAATCATTCAACTGCTGCTCGTTCAGGCCCCTCCCCGAGACCCCAAGCTGCAGGATTGGCACACTCGAGGCGCTGAAGTTGATGACCTGAGGCGGCTGCTCCCCCGGCGGAAGTTGCCTGAGAATGAATTGCGAAGCCGCCGTGACTTGTGCGTTCGCCGTCTCGAGACTTGATCCCGGCTGCAAGTAGACCTTGACCACATTCATGCCGTTGTAAGTGGTGGACTCGACATGCTGAATGTTATCGACCAGCGTGGTGAGGACCTTTTCGTACGGCAGGGTAATCCGGCCCTCGAACTCCTCCGGGTTCAGGCCTGAGTAAGTCCAGGAAATCGCGATCACGGGGATATTGATATTGGGAAAGATATCTACCGGCGTACGAAGGATAACAACCGGACTGAGCAGGAGTATAAGCAGTGCCAGGATGATGAACGTGTAAGGCCGGTCGAGTGCGACTTTGACGATCCACAAGGTATAGCGCTTCCTTTTCTAATAAATTGATGACCCGCCGCGAACTCCGGTGTGTCGCGCAATGGGGCTGAGCCCGATCACATCGACCCGATATCTCCACATTCACCCCTGCGCAAAAAGATCAACGGGCCGCCGATTCAATGGCAATGGCGACGGGATTCCGTCTTTACAACCGATTCGCCGTCGCATTCACAAGGTCCCTTGATTTCTCAGGCACAGCAGGCGCCGCCATTGCTACTTGCAAATGCAATGCCATTCCCGACGGGTCGGTCAGTCAGTCAGCTGCGCCGCTTGAGTGGCATTCCTTCCATATACTTGCGCTATGACCTCGGCGACCGAGCATCCCGGAGGCGGAGGTGTCAAACGCCTGTGTGTCACCATTTCGCCAGTTTGATGGCATTTCGACTAGTCCGCGACTTGAGGGGTACAGATCGTTCCGCGTTGTGGCGAAGCGAATAAGTGACCGTCGCTCGTTTGCGCGGTCCCCCACAGCAAAGAATTCTAGTTCGACAGGTTGTTCCAGGAGTCCTCGCATGGCTGCCGGTGCGCCCTTTCCAAAGCGCGCATCGTCCTCGGCATGGAGACGAATCAAACTTCAACAACTTACTGAGGCGTGATCAAGGAAGTCCCGTCTAGCGAAGGGAGAGAGCGAGATCCAAGTCCTCTAGTGGGAATCTCCATAAGGTATATCAAAAACGCATCTCTGAAGGCGGCAACGGTGATCTCCATCACATGCTCCGAGAGACGGTTCACTAAGTTGAAGTGGACGTATGGTCACCTGAGTGTGGTGCGATTTGTCCCGGAGGTAATATGAAAGTCAAAATTCCTCTACACCATCGATACTCGCAATTGTGTTCTTCACGAATCGTTTACTTGGAAACCTGGCCAACTAGGTTGAGGTCCATAGCGACCTCACTCTCAACTCTCCAGAACATGAAGCTCGGGTTCTTGAGACCCCACTGAACATAGGGAACGACGAATTGCGCCCTCGCCGTTGCCTTCGATCCATCGATGTGAATCTGCATCGAAATCGTCAGGTCGTGAGGATTGCCAAGTAGGGTGAACACTCCGCTCACCTGAATGGTTGAGTCTCCCTGTGGCGCGATTATCCCGGCGTAGGTTTTGGGCTCAAAAGAGACAGTCGTGTACTGGTCCACTTTGAGAATGTCTTTATTCATCTTCTTATCGCGGCTTTCGTTACCGGTCTTCCCGCTGTTGGCCAGTACCACCACCGATCCCGACATCTTAGAATTGCTGGGGTCAAACTCAATTGATCCGGATTGAATGTGAAACGTGCCGTTGACGACCTCGTGCGTCGTGTTTAGCTTCATCTTGACCTCGCTGGAATCGGGATTGACAGCGAAGGTCTGACTCTGGGCTAGTGCGGCTGTAGCGAATGTGAGCGCAAGGGCTACGACTGCGAAGGATTTCATTGCATCATCTCCCCCTAGAGGCTTAACTGTCGAGTTGTTTTGGCGTGTCTCGATTTCAGTTGGCGAATGCTTGTGGAGCAACTGCGGCGGGCTGGGCGACACGCGTGAGTCTGGCTGTTACGCGCATCGCGCCGGGCCAGACCCTGAGGCAGAACGGTAGTACAGCGCGCGCGAGTGCGTTATTTAAGCCATCGGCGGCGACCTTAGCAAGTCGCATCTGGGGCAACATTGCGGCGCCTAGTTTTGGCTGAAAGACCAACGCCGGCTCCGCGGCAAGATAGGCAGTGGCGGCACGGCGGGCAGTGTGCAGAGCGATGGATATGCCATCGCCGGTGAACGAGGGGATTACGGCTGCCTGATCGCCGATACAGTAGAGCCCCTCCTCGGTTGCGCGCCGGATGTAACCGTATGGAATATGTGTGATGGTGATCGGTTTGTGGAGCAGCGGTTCCGCACCGTCAAGCCGCATCGCCAGGTGGGGACAGTCCTGCTTCATCTTCGCAAGGAGGCCCTCCCAGCGAAGACCTGAATGTGCAAAATACCGCCGTTGCACCACACAGCAGAAGTTCGTAATGCCGTCTTCCACCGGTTGGATACCTCCGTAGCCTCCGGAATAGAGCGTTAACTCGGAGGCGTTCGCGAGGTCAGCGGTCTGGGAGGCAGACAGACGGTAATACATCTTGAAGGCGACCCATTGGTGAGGGTCCTTCGGGCGACTGTGGCCACGCAGATCGTGCTTGCCCGTGGCGAGAAAAGCGGTGGGAGCTTCTCTGGTAGTGCCGTCATCAAGCCTACCCCGCCAGATATTGTCTGTACCACGGCTGAGGGACTGCACACTGCGACCGCGCTCTAAGCGGACTCCAGCCGCGACGGCTTCGGCAAGGAGCGCTGTATCGAGCGCCTTACGTGTGAGCGAGGCAGCGGGAAAAGGCAACGGCGCTTCCGCGGCGCGCCTGGCGGCCGCGAGACGAACGTAGTTGATGGGCACGGCACCTAGCGAGGCAACGTCGATGCCGAGCGCATGCAAATCTTCAAGAGCCTCTCCACTTAGGAACTCTCCGCAGACCTTATGGCGAGGTGTTGGCTCGCGTTCGATCAAGGTGACGCTTCGTCCCTTTCGAGCGAGTGCGATCGCAGCCGCACAGCCTGCCACGCCACCACCGAGTATCAGTACTTCGTCTTGCAAAGCCTTCCCTCCGAACTCAACAGATAACTAATCAATTTGTAGAGGACTCCATAGTTCTAGTAGACGTCGAGAAATTAGTTCGGAAAGTCATTCTGTACAAATCGTCATTTTGGAGTTGGGGCGCGAGCCGGAGGGAGCCGTCTAAGGTGTAGAACGAGGTATTTGATGAAGAGAAACGATGCTCTGGTAGCAGCTTTCTTTGCGATGACTTTGTGTGCCACTGCCGCGGCTGAACCTGTTTCAGTGAAACATATCCAAAGGCCGATGCACCGGTTTATGGTGGTCCGCTCCGAGGATGGAAAAACCATCGCCCGTGGTGAGTTTTCGCAGGTCGTGCAGGGCGATGAAGTAACGATGCGCCTGACCTATCACTTTGTCGATGGATCAATCGATGATGAGGCGACGACGTACCAGCAGCGGGGTACATTTCGGTTAGTGCGCAACCATCACATACAGAAAGGGCCGTACTTTACAAAGCCCATCGACTTTACGGTGGAAGCCGCTACCCGAATAGTGACCAGCCGCACGATAGACAAGAATGGCAAGATACACGTCGAGAGCAAACATATGGACCTGCCGGATGACCTGGCGAATGGCTTCGTTGGGACATTGCTGCTGAACGTGCCGCACAATACGACCCCGTTTCGAGTGGGGATGCTGGCGCCAGTCGGCGGCGGGCGGTTGATTCGGCTCCTGATCTCGCCGGAGGACGAGCAGACGGTTCACTTGGCCGGACAGACCCTCAAGGCGACCGTGTTTCGTATCCATCCCGAGTTGGGCGGCATCGTGGGGGTGATTGCGCGCCTGATCGGCCTTCAGCCGAAGGATGTGATGGTGTGGGTGCGGGAGGGTGAAGAGCCTGCGGTACTGGTAGTTGTTGGACAGCTGGGTGGGTACGGACCTGTAGTCAGCTCGGACCTGGTGGGGAGCAGCTTCGGGAAGTAGGTATATTTTACAAATCCAGATCACAGACGCGAAATGTGGATCTTCAACGATCATGGCGATGCCCTGAAAATCTGAGGACCTCTTAGCTGACGAATCAATTACGACGAGTGGTGAGCTCGCGCCAGCTAAGGCCGAGGTCCACGATCAGCAGGGAGGCAAGCGTAAACGCAATCACGCCGACGGCGGATAAGACGTCGCCTAGGTGGCTCCAGTAGCGGGGCCAGAGGTTGAGCACGCGGCTGGAGACGAAGGTAAAGGTAACTGCATAGGAGCGCGCCATCCATTGACGGTGCTGTGCGATTTGGCGGTTGCGCGCGGTCATAAAGGCGGCGGTGGTGCAGACCATCCAGGCGGCGGCCTGCATGGATGTTCCGGGAAGACCCGGACGGCCGGCTGCGAGACCGATGCCCGTGAAGGAACCAACAAATACTGAGATGACGTAGACGCGGCCGAGGATGCGATGGAGTTGTAGGTGACGCTGGCGGATTCGCGAGGAGAAATTGATGGGACCAATCAAAAGAGCGAAGAGTCCAGCTACCGTATGCGGGATGAGGAGATGACGGTCGGCAATGACCTGCAGACGGTAAGCGTGGTACATCGGATAGTCGGTGATGAGGAGCAGCTCTGAGGTAATGAAGACGAAGAGTACGGTGAGACCAAGCGAGACCCAGAGAATAGTCTTGAATCTGGAACCCGGGGAACTGGGCGCCGACAGGTTGGAAGTTGGTATCATTCGCTTCTCACATGGTTAGACGTGATGATGTGTGCCACAAGGGCGAGAGGCTCCAGAATCACCGACCTCATTTCCACCGCCCCACGCACAAGCGTCCCGGCCGCCAACGCTCCAGCGTCACCGCCTCTCGCGGGACCCCAGCGGCAGCCAGCAGGCGTACCCAATCCTCCTTCCGGAAGGCCCGCCGGAACGACACCGGCCCATCATGCCGCACCAGCCAGTGCCAACGCACCCACCCAAACATTCGACTACTCCACGCCGATCGCTCCAGATCATTGATAAACCAACCCACCTTCGCGGCAGCTTCCATCCACCTCAGCAACGCAACGATCTCCTCGTCCTCCAGATGATGTGCCAGCAGCGAACTAACGACGATATCGATCTGCTTCTCCGGTCGATACACCATTGCATCGCCGGTCACCCAGGTGATTCCGAGCTCCTTCGGCGTGGACTCCGCTGCTGCACGCGCAGCATAAGGATTCAAGTCGATCCCCGTTAGCTGCACAGGAATGCCCCGACCCCGTGCCCAACCTGCAACCTGCCGCAGTAGATCGCCGCCGCCACTGCCCACATCGACGATGTGTACCGGATCGCGCAATCCAAGCTGCAACTGCTCCAGCCAAGACAGCGTCGGTCGATAACCCAGCAGCCAGCGATTGACCGTTCCCAGACTGCGCAGGCAATCACGGAAGTCCTCGTAACTACAGTCTCCATCCATCAGCTCCGGCAACTCACGCGGAGAGACCCGCCGACTGAAGTCGATCTCTGCACTAGACCACATGGAAGCGCATCGTCTCCGCTATCAACCCCGGCCCAAACGCCATCGCACATCCGCGCTGACCTGGCCGCGCCTGCTGCATCATCCGCTGCAACACAAACATGACTGTCGCCGACGACATGTTGCCGAAACAGGACAGAACCTCGCGCGACGCCGCCAACGCATCGACCGGCAGCTCCAGTCCCTCTTCTACCGCATCCAGAATCGATCGCCCGCCGGGATGCACCGCCCATAGGTCGATGCCATCACGCGCGGCCATCAGTTCTCCTTCATGCAGCGCGCGGCCCAACTTTCCCGGAACCTGCCCGGAAAGGAGCATGTCGAAACCTTGCCCGCGAATCTTCCAGGTGATCAGATCACGTGTCTCCGGCACCATCACCGCCTTGAAACTGTCCAGCGCCAAACCTTGGTTACGCGCAGTAATTAGACTCGCCGCCGCGCCATCGGCGAAGACCAAGAACGAGAGCAACTGCTCCAACTCCTGGGTCTCCTGTAAGTGCAGCGTACACAGCTCAAGGTTCAACATGAGCACACCCGCCTTCGGATCTGAGCGCACAATGTGCCGCGCCAGTTTCAGGGCATTAATCGCGGCATAGCATCCCATGAATCCAACCATCGTGCGCTCCACGTCCGCCGAAAGCCCGAGATGTTCGATGACCTCAAAGTCCAGGCCCGGCGCATAGAGCCCTGTACAGCAGGTCACCAGCACGTGCGTAGTTCCAGCGCGTTCTTCCTCACTCAGTGCAAGCCGGTCCACGGCATTCCGCATCAGCACCGGAGCGCTCTGCTCAAACAACTTCATACGCTGCGGCGTGGTCGGAAACTTGCCGAACTGATAAAAGTCATTCGCGTTTTGCGGTGAAAATTCGCCGGGCCCTTTCTGCGGATCGAGGAATGAGTAGCGATGCGCAATATCAGCGCGGCTCACCATGCGGCGGAAAATCATGCGCAGCCGCGGGTCGACAAGCATCTTCTCTGCGAACGTAACGAAGTCGTCATGCACATCGTGCTCTGGTACGGCAGTGGCGATGCGATTCAGGTAAGCCGTAGTCATGCACAATAGGCCCTCAGCCGGATTGGATTAGATGTCGCGTTTCTCTTGGGGAAAGCTGGACCACGAAGAGACGACGATCCGGCGATAGTCGACTACTTGAGAGAACAGGCTCCGTATGCTCAGTACAACAGTTACTGGTTGAGACGAGACTTTTATTCTTTTGATAGCACTTTGCGGCACGAGAATTGGATGACGATTTGTTCATGGAGAACCGAATCACCGGTACGCCCCTGATTTTCGTCCGCCCACATGCTAAGTTACAGAACAGCAAAGCAAGATGCGCGACCGCGAATGTTTTTCGGAATCGGCATTCAGCGCTCTGCCGACACTTAGAATTTGCAAGGTCGATACGCCAAGATGACATCCGCAGCAGTACTCAAATCTGTCCGCCTAATACACCGCTACATTGGACTATTCTTCTCGCCGGCCATTCTCTTTTTCGCGATCACGGGTGGTCTACAGATGTTCGGGCTGCACGAGAGTGCTCGTGGTAGTTCCTACGTACCTCCCCCCATCCTCGTGCATCTCTCGCAATTGCATAAAAAGGGGACGCTTTACCTTCCTCCACGAAAGGCTGCTCCACCCAATTCGGCCAAGTCTGATGGGACGAAACCCGATGGACCAAAACTTGAGACCTCAAAGCCTAGGCAAGCATCCCCGGCCACACCGCCAACCCACTCGTTTCCCATGAAGATATTCTTCGCTGCCACAGCACTTGCAGTTGCCGTATCGACATGTACGGGCGTCATAATGGGCTGGAAGTATGCACGCCGGAAATCGATCGTTCTGCTCACCCTTGCGGCAGGAGTCCTTATTCCGGCTATCCTGGCCGTGGTATAGAGTTTCCCGACTCGTTCATTGCCTAGGGGGACGCAGATGACACAATCGTCATCTTGCAGTCTATTCGAGCATGCAACTCATGAATCAAATTGTCTTACCATGATTTATGCGACTTCTGCTGGTCGAAGATGAACCCGAGATTCAGGATTTCCTAAAGCAACCCCTTGCCGATGCGGGTTACGAAGTCGAAACAGCTAAGGATGGGCGAATTGCGTCTCAACTTGCGTCTGCAGGCAAGTATGACGTTCTGGTAGTAGACCTTGGCCTCCCGGATCAGGATGGGATTGATTTGATTCTTCAGCTCCGGCAATCTGGGGTAAGCAGTCCCGTGTTGATACTTTCAGCCAGAAGATCAGTCGACGACCGCGTCAAGGGTTTAGAACAGGGTGGAGACGACTACCTGACCAAACCCTTTGCGCTTGCAGAATTGTTAGCTAGGCTGCGCAACTTGGTGCGGCGCAAGCTGGCAGCGAGCGAAGAGGCTACGCGATTGCGCGTACTGGATTTGGAGTTGGACTTTATCAGGCGCAGAGCCTCTCGGGGCGGAGAAGTCTTAAATCTAAGCCCGCAAGAGTTCGTGCTTCTGGAGTACCTTTGTCGACACGCCGGGCGAGTTGTTACACGATCTATGCTTCTCTCCGAAGTTTGGGGAATGCGAATTCAACCCGACACCAACGTCGTAGATGTACACATCTATCGTCTACGCGGCAAGGTGGATACGGAAGGTCGTGAGCCGCTGATCAAGACGTTACGAGGTATTGGTTATGTCCTCAAAGACCGTTAAGCCTCTCATGCACAGCGCCGCATGGCGTATCTCGCTGTGGGCGACGCTGGCATTTGCCATCGGGACAATGTTGGTTTTTGCGATGCTGCATCGCTTTGTAGCGAATGACATTCAGCGGCGGAGTGATGCTTGGCTCTCTGGAGAGGTCGCGGTCCTCGGTGATGTTGCGGGTCGAACGCCCAAAGACCGACTTTACGGTAGGGTTGTGGGAGAGGTAGCAGAGCTTGCAAGCAGAGAGGTGCCGGATAAACTCCGCTCCAGCAGCAATGAAAATGACTCCGTCTTCTTTCTTCAGGCTGGGGACAGGGGGACGCTGAAGCTTTGGGTAGGTGCCGGTAACGGGATGCCAAACTTAGCCGCGATTCGCGCGCGCAAGTTCATTTCCGATGTCCCCTACGACTTGGATGTTAAAGGATTCGTTCATCCTTTTCGAGTAGCATCGGTACGACTTGATGATGGGAGTCACATTTATCTCGGACTCTCGGAGCGAGATGAATTACGCGTACTAAGAAACCTCCGTCTCCGCTTCTTCGGTCTGTGGCTGCTTATTGTACTTTTCGGTTCCGCAATTGTCTTCTTCGTGACCAGACGCATGCTTGGTCATATTCGCGAGATCACTGAAGCGGCATCCAGAATCGGACAGTCTGACCTGAGCAGCAGAGTTCCGACCAACAGACGCAACGACGAGATCGGGCATCTGGCGCGAACGCTCAACCATATGTTGGATCGAATAGAAAGTTCGATACACCAACTGCACACCATTACGGAGTCACTGGCCCATGACCTCCGTAGTCCATTGACAGCGATTCGGGGGAAACTCGAGATCGTTCTGTCGGGCGATCTCAAGGTCGAGCAGAGTGAGCCGATTGTCTCGGCCATCGATGAGCTGGATCGATTAGCAGAGTTCCTGAATACTTCACTCGATGTTGCTGAATTGAAAGCTGACGCTCTGAGGCTTTCTCTCGCAGAAGTCGATCTCGATGAGCTGATTCGAGCCATGATCGACCTGTACGAACCCAGTATGTCCGAGAAAGGACTTCGAGTACATCTGCGCAGTGCTGGTCCGGCTAAGGTTCTGGCAGACGCAGCTCTTCTTCATCGGGTAATCGCAAACCTGCTCGATAATGAACTCAACCATCTGCCCGCGTCATGCACAGTCTCGATACGACTTACTACAAATGAAACCACCGCAACCTTGCTTGTGGAGGATGATGGTCCAGGATTTGCTACCGAGATTGGCCGCCAGATGTTCGAACAAAGGGTAAAAGGAAGAGAATCGAAAGGTCGTGGGCTTGGGCTGGCATTTGTCGAAGCAGTAGTGCATGTACATGGTGGAAGCGTGTCGGCGTCAAACCGTCCTGAAGGAGGGGCCCTGCTGTCGATCACATGGCCTCGCAAAACAACGGAGACTGCCGACACTCTGCACTCTATTACATCGGTCAATAGGTAGGCTCATGCAGTTTGTGGCCTAAGATCGGCGTGACCCTGAAGATGAACAACTCGGAGCGCTCTATCTTTGGCTTTCCCCGTTGCCCTCCCGCAGCGATGCTGGCAGCTTCGGGGTCCGGAACAGGAAGGGAAACTGCGGACAGATCGCCTGCTGGATGTCGCTGCAGAGGTGTTCCTGGAACTCGGTTACGAGGGGACTACGCCATCGGGAGCGCTTTGAATGCGATGCTCGGGATGAGGCATCGGCCAGTGCGAGCGGCATCTTCCCGCAAAAGAAAACGGCGCCGATCTTCCGGCGCCGTTCGTTCAAGTGGAACGAATCATCCTCAGTGCTGCATGCTTTCGCGGTACTGGCGGATGTTTTGCTGAATCACGTTTGTGGTAGCTGAGTTCGTCGTATAACCATCCGTCAGCGTCTTCATGAAAGCCACAATGTCGTCTTCATCCTGATCCGACAATCCAAGCTTGCCCACTGTGGTGTTTTCGTTCTGTGACACCTCCGGTGCGGGCCAGCAGGTCTTCTTCTCATTTGGATCGTTGGTCGTTGGGCACACCGAGTCGCGCGTGTTGTAGAAGTGCACGACCTCCTTCAGACTCTTCAGGTAACCGTTGTGCATGTACGACTTCACAAAGCCCGGATAAGGCCGCATGTCGACGTTGCGCAGCGTGGGTACCTGGTCCTTGCCGTAGAACTCAGGAGCATACTGCGTCCACGACTGATCCGGAGCAGTACCGCCGGCCAGGAATGCGCCCACTCCCATGTCAACATAGGCAAGGCCCTTTTCATTGGCAACATAGCCATATTTGTCCGGCTTGTTCTCGTAGTAGTAGGGTATGTTGAGGTTTTTCGGCAAGCCGAGGTTGGAAGAAGTGAAGTCGGTGAATATAGGAGCAGCATCGGCGACCGTTCCTCCGGTGACTCCGTTGGCATTGCCGCTAAGATGACAGGTGTTGCATTTTGCCTGACCATTGAAGAGCTCATAGCCATGCTGTTCCTGCGAACTTAGCGTAGCGGTGCCGGCAAGATAGGCATCGAATTTGGAAGAGAAGGCGTTGATGTCCGGTGAGGCCTCATAAGCAGCAATGGACAAAGCAAACTGATCGTAGATCGTGTTGGCCTTGGTGCGGTCTTCAGAGCTGAGGCTCAGTTGTGGACCCACACCGTTGTTGCCCGCTGGCGTCGTGCAGACCTTCTCCGCCTCGGCAGGCCAGTTGATGGACCCAATGGTCGAGCCCCATACCTTTACGAACAGCGAAACATAGCGGCTGCTTGCGACACGGTACGCAACGCAAGCGCTGTCGGGCAAGCCCATCTCCAGCGGATTCGTCGGCGGTCCTTGCGCCTGCTCAGCTGAAGGACTCTGGAGTCTGGCCCCGGTCGCACGCATATCCCAGAAGTTGCCTCCGTAGAAATCATGCTGGGTTGGGTTGAAGTGCAGAACCGGCGCGAGCGTTGCGTAAGTATAGGCCATCGGCTTGCGTGCGCTGAAACGAGTCCGTACTGATCCGGGATAGGACACAGTCGTGAGGTTCAGAGTCTGGCTTGCTCCGGTGTAGCCGGTCTGCGGCATGTGACAGGTGCTGCACGCTTCGTTCTTATTGACGGAGAGGCTGCGGTCAAATATCTCCAGCTTGCCCAGCGTCTGAATCTGGTGCATGGAGTCGAGATTGGTATCGATCAGCTTTAATGCTTGCGCCTCGGTCTGATCAATTTCGGCATTGATGTTTGCAAGTTCGCCCATCGCTTGCGGCGGCAGAAAGCTGTTGGATGCTGCGTTCTGGGACTTGTAATTGCCTTCATCCTGTCCCTCCGGCTTTGCAAAAACTGTTCGGACGGTTACAAGACAAAGTGCAAAAACAACACAAGCCGCCGCGAGGCGACCCAGGGGGAGCGTTCGTTCTTTCTCTGGCCGATACATTGATACCTCATTGCTTGTGGAGGATGATTGTGGCGTGGACACCGAGATTCCGTGACAATTTTCAGCACCGGTCTCTGGCTATTTCGCAGGTATCGTATGAAACTGCGAAATTGCCAACTCATGAGCAAAGGTTTTCCGATAAGGTCTTGTATAACCGCTGACATCCTCGGTAATGGTCAAGGTTCCGAAGGCGCCGCCGCCCTTGGCTTGCATGACCCGCTCAGGGACGCGCTCGCGATTAAACTGAGCAAGCTTTCGACCAGGTAGACGTCGTGCAGCACGACGGCACCGTCGGGAATAACGGTCCTTGAGTGCTCGTCCGATGCAACCGGACAACCAGCGGTGGTGGTAGTTGATTTCTCATTTGTCTCTTCTTGCATACTTCATTAGCCATGTATATTCCTCCAGCATTTTGAGAGTTAACGCGGTTGGGTGTGATAGAAACCGGGGCTGCTGCTGAGCGGGCGAGCAGATCCGGGAAGAAGTCGAGATGATCTAATTAACTGTGCGAATAGCTGTCCTAGCGGGTAGCGGATCGTCCAGTTGCTGTTTGCTCTTCCGGTTGATCTCTTAAATCGGATCGCGGAACATCTTCGTCCGGATTGAGTGCCTTGAAAGCAGCCGCCGCCACTGCAGCGCCCGCAAAATCAGCCACCAGGTAAATCCAGATATTCGACCAGGACGACAGCCCGAGAATCGAGATACCTACCGCGACTGCTGGGTTGAACGCACCACCGGAAATGTTGCCGACGGAAAACGCCCCTATCAGCACCGTGAATCCGATCGCTAGTCCGTAAAAAGAATTGCCTGATGTACCCTTGGCCGTAGCCACGTTAAGCACGACGTACACGAGCGCAAAGGTGAAAAGAAACTCTGCCAGAAGCGCGGGGCCTGTTGCAGGTTGGAGCGGTGCAACAGCGGCTCCCTCTTTTAGAAATTTGACAGCGTAGGCGGCCAGCCCAGCTCCGATGACTTGAAAGATCATGTACGGCGCTACGTCTTTGGCCTCGCACTTCCCACGCAGCCAGACGCCCAGCGTAACGGCAGGATTAAAGTGTCCCCCTGAAATATGACCGCCCGCAAAAACCATCACCATGAGCGCGGAACCGATTGCCAGCGGGGCGAGCGGACCAGCACCTTGACCGATGACTGTGGACCCAATGGTCAGAACCAGAAAAAAGGTTCCGATGAATTCAGCGACGTACTTGTTCATGAATAGCTCCTTCGACTCTCGATTAAGACCTCTTCAGCCGATAACGACCTGTGGCTTCGGCTCGCGACTCCGTTATCCAATGCCAATTTTCAAGGGAACTCGTACTCTGCTTGAGAGGCAGACTAATAATCTCGCTGTGCAAAGAAAATGTTTGAGGCGAGTAGGTCGCCATCTCTCGAGTTCCTATTGTTGCTATAGCGAATTCAATCCATCCTTGATATTCAGGAGCTGATCCCATTAGCTTCCGTGGCGAGTGCTTCTCGCCGCCTACTTTCTGGCGGGATGCTCGATGGAATGCACGTGCGTTGCCATTGCGCGGAATGCCCCACTTCAACGCAAGCCATTGGCAATAGGAGAACACGCGACAATGTGGCACACATCTGGCTGTCACAATCTCGACTTGAACTGTCAACGCTTTGCCCCCTGTTCGACTGAATCTCCACTCCAGCTCAACCCATTCCCTTTGACTGGGCCAGATCAGTGGGAACCGCAGGATTCCGTTCCTTATGTCCCGCGACCATTCCGTTCGTCGCGGTGGCGGTTTTTGAAATGGGTATGCGAACTCTCCGGCTCTCGGGCGCGGGTCGAAAGCGACAACATTTCCGGCAATAAACGGTTTCAGCCTTCAGCTCGCGACTCTGTTATTCAATGCCAATCTTCCAGGGAACTCGTACTCTGCTCGAGAGGCAGACAAATACCATTCTGGCCTCAAATCTGTCAAAATAGTACCAATCAGTACAATAATAATGAGCATAGTTGCTTCTGAGATTCAGCAAAGAAGGCAGATTTTTTTCAAGCGCAATAAAACGAGGTGACATGGCCAGACCGAAATCGGCCGGACTCGATCTGGAACAGGAAGAGAAACTGCGGACAGATCGCCTGCTGGATGTCGCTGCAGAGGTGTTCCTGCAACTCGGCTACGAGGGGGACAAGTACAACTCTGATTGCGGAACGCGCCCACGCCTCGAAACAGACGTTTTACGCTCGATTTCCGAGCAAGGAGAAACTCTTTCTCGCGATCATCGATCGGAAGCTTGCTGAGGTGTTCCAACGTTTTCAGTCGCTGCTGCAGCCAGAGGGCCCAGTGCGCGAAGCCCTGCTTGACTTCGGAAGAATTGCACTTGAAGTCTTGCTCTCACCAGAGCACGTAGCGCTGGTACGAATCGTTCAAATGGAAACTAATCGCTTTCCCGAGATTGGCAAGTCTTTCTATAAGAGTGATCCCGGGCGCGGTTTGAAACAGCTAGCCGGATATTCCCGGGAGCAATCCCGCCGCGGCACCCTGGCGATCGAGGATCCAGATGCGGCAGGGGAGCATTTTCTCGACCTGATCGCCGGTGGATTCCTCGGGGAAGATGTTGCTGCGCGTCGACGAAGTACTCTCAAAAAAGCTCTAGCGATATAAAGTGCAAGCGGCAATCGAAGTCTTCTCGAGAGCCTATGGCAAAGTGGAAAAGTTAGCGCCCACAGCCAAATAACTCCATGCTCTCCGGAAAAAACGGGTGGGAGCAGGGAATAATCAGAGCCCGCTGGCCGGATCCATCATCCCGGCGAGACCAAGGAACGGTCAGGGCCGCTCAATCTCGAACCCATCCGGAGCCATTTGATCGATCGTCTCTGTAGATCCAAGAGAACGCGTAGCGACACCGAGCGTGCGGAGCACTCGGACAGTCCGATGGTTGTTGTGCTGGAGAGACTCTGTACCCGTGAACTGTATGCCTGGTGAAACTTCCATCGGACGGTGCTAAAGCTTCGGAGCCTAAGGTTAGTATCGTTTCCTATATCGGGTTCGAATCGTCGTGCGGCCTTCCGCAACCACGTCATGGGCGAAGTCCAGTGCCCACTCCTGGTTGGCTTCGGAGGGTTTCCCGTACTCCACGCGTATCTCAGTCTCGCAATACTGCTTGATGTCGGGCGGGCGAAGACTCTCAAGCTCTCGGGTCTTCTGCTCTTGCATGAGTTCAGTCTGCGGCTCCGGGTTCCAGGTGGCTATGCAGGCGGGCGACTGGTCTTGGCTCAGAGCATGAGGGATGTCGAGTGATACATGTGAGTCGGAATACCGTCTGACAATGACATCATTCGGACACTGTAGACGCGAACCATTCATCTTTCTTCTTGTTGATATCGCACAGGCTCATCCAGAACAGGAAGAAAAGAATGAGTTTGCGCTAATTCCTTGACTATTTGGGATGGAGCTGCCCGAATGGCTCGTCGCGTGCCCTAAGAAGAGAAACCGCATTGAATACGCAATGCGATCAGGAGATATTTATGATGAGCTTCGGTAAAGTCGTTCTCACTATGGTACTAACTTGTCTAGTCTCTGCTATCCCGGTCTCGGCACAGATTACCAACGGTCTGGATTTCACTACATCCTTTCCATTCTATGTTGGCAATGCTCAAATGCCAGCTGGATCTTACATGGTTACACAATCCGATATGGACGACACGATTCTGATCATCCGGAATGACGATGGATCTCATGCTGCGCTTATCGACTTCACACCAACACAATCAGACACATATCATGCAAACTCAGATGTCACATTCCACAAATATGGCAACACTGAGTATCTGAACCGGCTTTGGGTCGAAGGACAGCAATACGGGATGAAGGTTGTGCCGACCAAGGCGGAGAGCAAACTGGCTGCTGCGACTAATACGGTTGAACATTCCTTAGCCGCGAATAAGCTGTCAGGGAAAGGAGAGGCGGCAGCCGTTGCGCCTCACTAATGCGTGACCAATTCGGTTGCCAAAATCTGCAAGGCCGCGTGATCGTTACAATCAAGATGAGGTCACCCCGTATGGCATCGCCATCGAATCCGGAGGCGTCGACGGTCCGATGCGCGCGGCAAGCCGATATTCCGGTTCGCCGCGCGCATCGTGACCTGTTCGCGGCCACGGCCGTTCTCTACACCGTACAACCCTAATCCACAGAATGGAGCCGCTTCAAATTGAAAGGCCAGAGCGGAACGAAGTGATCCTGAAGTTGCTGCTGACGAACCTGAACCATCCGCACGACTTCGATCAAACAGCGAATAGCTTCGGAGACTAGGCAACGTCTTAATGGGTGGAGTTGCGAGTCACCGCGTAATAGTGTGTGAGGCCCAGCATCAGCTGGGTGGAAGAAACGGTCGCGCAGCTAGTCATGCGATTGTCGGTGAACAGTTGGCGAGGTCGAGATTTAGACACTCATATTCGACGACCTCAAAGAGGTGCAGCCTGAAGATCAGGTTTTCAAGTACTTCGCCGAACTCCGCATCCGCCGATTCTGGCTCTGCAATTGCATTTGAGATGTGCATGTAAGAGGAGTTTATTCCGGAGGTGGTGCAATGCGTTCTGAGCTAGTTTTTGGCGCGATGGTTAACGTCTCGAACCACTTTCTCCTTACCAAACTCGTGTCCCGGGCGACCCGTAGATTCCACCGGCCGCATGATCGCATCCAGGAGACGACGAATGCTGTGTTGGTGCGCTTCTATGACATGAATCCCCTAGCAAGGACAAGGCCGGTTGAGATACCTACTAAGGCCCCGTTGCACCGCGCGAGCTGACGGTGATTCTAAATTCGACTGTAGATCGGGAGATGCTGGTCAAACCTCGCTGGCTTTGTCTTCTGAGCGACATCCTCCGCTGACCCGGCACTCGGCTGGGACACACCCCCCCCATCCACTTGGCTTCAAGGGCTGAGCCTCCCAATTCAGCCCAACCCTTCCCATTCAACTGTCAAGTCCGATCAAATGCACCGACTCATACCCACAATTCGTCGTAGCTGCGGTATGGTCGGCACTCCGACGGTATCCCAGTCTTTAGTCGTTTGATGGCACTGCGGGTAGATGATGACGACGGAGTGGTTTGCCTTTGTCCCGGATTTACATTGAGCCCGACTGCCACTTCCGTTTCGTGAGAAGCATGTGGCCCAAGACCGATTGGACTTAGTCCAGAAGATCTGCCAACCCATACCCGCTCGTTACCGCAAGGGCAGCAGCGAGCGCCCGTTTGCAAAACAAATGTCACTGTCAATGGAGAATATAGAGCCGACAGCGCGGTGGCAGAGGAGCGCAAAAATCAGAACACGTTCGGGTGTCAGTCTTTTGCCACTCCTTGTTGACATTCGTTCCCGCTGACCGCCTGCATGGTGGTCCACAGTAGAAGCACCTCTGTTTACCGCTAGATCGGCGGTCTAGCGAACGGGATTCAGCTGGCACGTGGACGAGTCTATTCCGTGAATCCGGGGAACGTCTACGATCCCTCGGCGGTAAGGCTTGTCATTCTGGAATCGACTTGCTTGCCTTCGTAGCTACACCTGTAACTTCTAACTTTCCGAAGATGTCGGGGCGAGTCCATTTCAAAAACGTTCCCGTAAACGGGTGGCAACTAGCTGGTGTAACCGCAATATGGGGTGGCACATCACTCTCGGTCTACGGCATAAGTGGTCTTAACGCTTTTGCTCAAGTCCTCAGCCCATACGAACTCACGGGTGCGTGCGATCAGTGAAAAGGAATAGCGATGCGGCAGCGATGCTGATGATGAGAGATGCCCGGCCACGTACCCAACGCACCAGGCGCTAACAGATACCGTAACGCTGGTGGCCAAGAAAGCACTGCACAAAGAGCAGATCCATTTCGCCAGTCAGGTCACAACCGATGTCTTCTGTTGCAATGATCGTGCCCGCGAGCTCGCGGCCGATTGCGACATCCTCAATGCTGCAATTCAGCAGAGCAGCGCATTCCTTTTCAGAAAGACCTTCGATGACCGACATAACAAACACAAACCGTTCGAATAGGCTGAGGGAAGTAATGGCTGCAAACGGCTGGTGTGCTCCTGGAACCAAGGGCCGTGCGCTCCCATAGAACGACCAGTAGTACGCTTGTTTCGGCGCAGGCCTGATGATCTGGATCGCTTGCCTGAGCATTGCGCGACGACCATCCTGTTTGGCCCATTCCAGGAATCCGCCTCGGGATTCCACGTACTCATCCAGAGCTTTGAAAAAACACCTCTCGGCGACTTGCCTGTCCGCCGTAACCAGAAACGAAAGCAAATACAGACCGTTCATTTGATTGATGAATATCTCTGCATAGTCGGTGGCGCCTGCATCCTCCTGCAACGAATCGTCGAAGATTGGTGAAACGTTGATATGCATTTTCTTTCCCGCCTTCCGTTTGCCGGCTGTCTGCCGAACACGATCGTCGGCAGCTTTGAGTTCCGAACTTTCCTGTCGTTGTATCAGCGACTCCATCCCGCATTGATATTGAGGAAACGGCTTGGTCGTGCCTCCGCCGCGTGAGCTTTGCCTCTACCCTCGGGCGGGCACTCCATGAAGTGCACGTTCGTTGCCATTGCACGGAATCTCGGCCTCTGTGATGTCGGGATACAGGCGTTACGAGTTGCCGATAAGGATGCCGGTGGCAAACACCAGGGCCCCACCCAGCAAAACCTGGACTGCTGCCGTAACCGCTGGAGTTTCCATGTACCGGTGCCGGATCCAGGTCTCATAAGGTTATTTCCGCCATTGACCCAAGCATTCAAAGTCCCGATGGAGCAATTTCGCTGCCACGAGACTCTATGCCTGGTAAACAGAACTACTACGCGATGTCGCGGAGAATTCGAACGATCCCCGCGCAGCCGTCCACAGGCGGACAGGATGATCGTCTGGCGTGTCAGAATTCTGACACCGAGCACCCTTCCCGTCGGCTCCATGACACGCAATGCAGGCAACGCTTGTAGACCTTCGCCCAGCCTCCGCATTCGGCTTCTTGGTGTAACGAAGAGGACCGATACGAGGGGCGCCGACCTGCGCTCTAAGGCCCATTGCGACAGCTCGTGCAAACCGTGATTAGGCAATCGAGCACTGACGTGAACTTCAATGGCGGCGAAGATCTGCAGTCGTCGCCGCAGTCTCTTCGAGTTTGTATCTATTACCGACTGTATCTCCGAGATAGATATTCTCTTGTTCCAGCATGTGCAAACGTTCTCTTGAGTAGCTTCGCAAGGCTCAGTTCAGAGCCTCAGGATGCACGATGTTCATCAACTGGCGATTGTCACTGTAATCAACTGGAATGCCGATAACTACAGGACCTTCCATGTTGAGGGCCTTTTTTATTGTGGAAGAAATCTGGTCTGGAGCATCAATCCTTAGTCCCTTGGCGCCAAAGCTCTCCGCGAATTTCACCGTGTCTACTGGACCAAAATCCACACCTGACGCCCGCCCATACTTTGAGACCTGTTGGAAACGTACCATGTCATAAGAACCGTCAATCCAAACCAACTGGACAAGATTGCACTTAAGTCGAACCGCAGTCTCAAGCTCCATCGCCGAGAACAGAAACCCTCCATCACCAGATATGGAAATCACCTTTTCCCGCGGACGGACCAGGCATGCGGCAATCGCCCAAGGCAATCCAACACCGAGCGTTTGCTGGCCGTTAGTCATTAGTACTTGTCTAGCACGAAAACTATAAAGATACCGCGCCAGCCAAATGTGGAACGAGCCCATGTCCAAGCAGAGAGTCATATCATCGCTTAGCAGGTTCTGAAGCTCGTGTACCAGACGCATCGGATGAATCGGTACTCCGTTCATCGCAGCTGCGCGTTGCCCGAACGTTATGCGCTCCTGCGCGATGTTGTCGAGTATGGAATTGGGTGTTGTGATTGGTCTATCAATCTCTTCACTCAGGGCGTGAATCGTCGCGGCAATATCGCCGATTAATTCGATTTGCGGTTGATATTCGTTGTCGATATCGCAACGGAGTACATCGATGTGTATAAGCGGGCGCCTTTTGCCCGCGTTCCAAAGACTTGGCTCGCACTCAATGGGATCATAGCCGACAGTCACGACCAGGTCCGCGGCATCAAGAAGTTGATCGGCGGGCTGATTGTGGAATAAGCCTATTCGTCCGCCAAATTGATCGAACAACTCTCGCGAGACAACGCCAGCTCCTTGATACGTGCACACTACGGGAACGCGTACTCTCGTCAGTAAGCGACGTACTGCGTCTGTCGTGCACCTCTGGCTGGCAAGCAGCCCCAGCAAGATT
The DNA here is from genome assembly GCF_036877565.1 of Edaphobacter sp. HDX4. Classification (NCBI taxonomy): domain Bacteria; kingdom Pseudomonadati; phylum Acidobacteriota; class Terriglobia; order Terriglobales; family Acidobacteriaceae; genus Edaphobacter; species Edaphobacter sp. HDX4. The sequence goes on along the minus strand of NZ_JAEDXW010000005.1, from coordinate 225,276 downwards.
ACCGGCTGCTCTGCAGCATTGATGAGGCGAGCTGCTGCAGTAATGGATTCCGCATCTGCGGCTCCGAGCTTGTCGGGCCTCGCGGGCGTCAAAACGTCCCCGTTCGCCGGCCCAACCATGATGTCTTTAGGAGCAGAGATGAATGCAGCTCCCGGGCGCCCCGATTCCGCTGCGCGGAAGGCATTGGCTACTACTTCGGAAATTGATTGTGATGAATCAATTTCGGCGCTAAACTTTGTGATCGGTCGAAACAGGCTGACTGTATCCATGCTTTGATGGAGCTGCTTCAACCGATCAGCAACGGACACTGCGCCACCAATTGCGACGACTGGGTCACCTTCGGAATTAGCGGTGGCTAAGCCGGTGACCAGATTGGAGCATCCTGGTCCCGAAGTAACCAATGCGACTCCTGCTCTCCCCGTCATGCGTCCGATACCACCTGCTATGAATGCGGCATTTTGTTCATGCCGGCAAACAACGGTCTTGATCTTCGAATCCAGCAGGGCATCAAAGACTTTGTCGATTTTTGCTCCAGGTATGCCGAAGACATATTCAATGCCTTGCTCTTCGAGACTTTTTACGAGCAGTTCGGCGCCAGATCGTGGACTCAGTTTTCTAACGGGTGTACTCACTTTTTTGCTCCTTCGGCTTTGGCGAGGTCGGCTGCTGGATCGCGGCGTAAGTCTGCTTTGAGGAAGTCCTCGGTTCCGGGAAGCGCCACGTGATAGTTGCCCTCTCGTTGAATTTGCAATCGCAGGTTCAAGCCTCGGCATTGCAGAAGATGACCACCATGCGCGCGATCGTCTGATAAGAAGTGCAGATGATAGCCAGGAACATTAAATGTTCGTGCATACTCTGGACTCCAAAACCCAACTAATGTTCCCGATAGATTTCGAAACTCAAATTCAGGTTGAACAGCCGCAGCTTGCACTAACGGCACGCCTTCTTGTGTTCGGCACATTGCTCGCGTGCGCACGTACTCAAAAGTTCCATCCACCCTCAAAGCATAGAAAAGGTTATCGGAGGTCCGGAGTGTGTCGAAATGTAAACCCAGTGCGTTCATATCCGTGCATTGCTCCAGAGTGACTGAAAGATCATGTGTAAATCGAGTAATGATCGCAAACGGTGTCAGCACATCATCCTGCACTTCCCGGACAGAACCATCACTGAGCACCTGAAAGCAATCTCCATTGACGATCACCATCTCGCCATCAAGTTCTTCAAAGGTCCCGAGGCCAAGATCACCATGCTGCCGGAGGTCTCCAACGCGTACCGCCCCTTGATATATCCCTTCGACAAGAGCCGTAGCCGTTGAAACCTGATAGAGCGTGTGATGACTTAGTTTGAAGTAATCAGCGAGCGCACAGTTGACGATACGAGAAACAGGTTGTCTCGTTCTGTTCGCGTGAGCTTGCAGCAACTTCCATAATCCCGACGAGACCGTAGATTCTAGATAGGGCATATCGATTTCTTTCCGTTCGTTTGGCCACCAGTCAGGACCGTAGCGCCACTCGGTTGTAAGAAAAACGTGTAATTGCGTAAATTGCTCACTTCGGATGCACCACTTGAATCACAAACGAGAACTGCCAGTCTGGTGCCCCGGCCGGACGTTGACATTGAGAACGCCTGCAACTGAGCATCGAGTCACCGTCGCCGACTTGCCAATGTTCCCCTAACCCACCGCCCCCCCGGAACGGTCCACATGTTTCTGCTGCTGGCTTTCCAATTGGCGGTGTAGGTGGGTAGGCGGGCGGCATACCGACCGTTCGGGAAGTTGTCCATCCCGAAGTTGGAGTAACTCCCGTATTGCAGCTTGATCTGATCCGCCACAGGGTTCTGCGTTTTCTTCATCATTTCCTCCAGGCTGTCCTGTTCCTGCGCCATCAGCGATATGTTGCGAGCAGAATGCCAGCGAGGTTGCCAGCGCGATCCTATTCTTTCTCATATATAGCCTCCTCTCTCTTTCTAGGCTCTCCGGGTTAGCGAGCTCCTACGGCGCGGTGACCCGGTGCAAAGTCTGCCCGGCGATCATGTTTCCATGAATATCTACATCTTCCGCGTCAGCAGAAACACAACTGGGATAGTCGCAAATGCGAGCACTCTAGTCGCAAGAATCGTTGTGGAGGACTCGGACTGTAAAGTTCCGTACTCTTCTGCGAACATGGTTGTAATCACAGCTGAAGGAAGAGCTGCCAACAGGATGGCTTCGCGGGCGAGCACGCCCGACACTCCAAATATCAGCACGGTTACAACCATGGCCGCGGGCTGCACCAAGTTCTTGATGAGGCTGTCGACGCTTACAGCGGCCGTTAGCCGGACCTTTTCTTCCGCAACGATGAGCCCTACCACGAACAGGGAGAGCCCGGTTGTCGGCTGTCCGATTAAGTGAAGCGAATTGATGAGTACGGCAGGTATGTGCACATTGAGAAGGACTACTGCGGCTCCAATAAACGGAACCCAGACCCTTGGTTCACGTATCGCCTTCGCAAAGCTCTTCATGAATACATGAGTGCCGGCGCGCGCGTTTTTCGGTGAGTCCAACTCAAGCAAGACTGAAGTAAGCGGAACAATCAGTAGCGTTGGGACGAGGTTCGCGATAACGATCGGATAGAGACTGGAGGGTCCAAACAACTGATGTAAGATGGGCAGTCCCATGAAGACCATATCGGGAAAGGTTAGAAGACTGGCCTTCAGCGTCGCTTCGTCCAGACGATAGGGTAAAAGATAGCGGCAGACGAGCAAGACCGTGATGTACGGCACCATCAGGCCGACGAAGAAGATCAGCGGTACCTTATAGTTCAGAAGATCCGCGCGCGGGGTTTCCAGGATTCCAGTGAGCAGTAACGGTGGAAGCAACCAGCTAAGGATCAGTTTTGTCAGCGTGGCGCGGTCGGCAATGCGAAGGGATTTGCGCCCTGCCAAATATCCCAGAAGGACGACAAATGCGACAGGGATAAGAGTTGTAAAGATAGTGTCAATCACTTATGTCACCTGTCGCCCTTCAGAAGGCTGGGTACTGTGGCGTCCATTGAGCTTGAGTCACGCTTTGCCTTAAGACTTCCTGAGTCATCTTCGGCGCCACACCATCTGCCTGCGCCGCTTCGGCTACTGCTACAGCAATCTCGACTGTTACCTCACGTGCCGCGGTCAACGCTGGAAGCAGCGGCGCAGTGGGATCTCTCAGCGCGGGAGACGCACTGGCGAGAGCGCGGGCAGCGGCGAGCATCATCGAATCCGTAATGCGCCAAGCACGCGTCGCAGCGACGCCCAGTCCAACAGCAGGAAAAATGTATGCGTTGTTGCATTGCGCGATAGAAAATTGCTTCCCTGAAAAATCAACAGGTGGGAAAGCCGTTCCGGTTGCGACGAGGCCGCGCCCGTCCGTCCAGCGAATCAGGTCCGCAGGCTTCGCCTCGGATTTATCCGTTGGGTTCGATAGCGGGAAGATAATTGGCCGCTCCACTTTGCGCGCCATCTCGCGGACTATGGCTTCAGTGAATGCCCCTCCGGCAGTCGAGAGCCCGATGAGAGCTGTAGCATCGATATTCTTGATGACCTCTTCAAGACCGATCGTTCCAACCGGTGGTTGCGACCAACTCGCGACAACTTCGCGTGGCTGAGCGTAGACGCGCTGGTCAGGCGTAAGATCGGTTCGTCCAGTGTGCAGTAATCCCTTTATATCCACCATCCAAAAGCGACTGCGTGCCTCCGCCTCGGAAAGGCCTTCCTGCACCATGGCCGCGCGGAGATAATCGGCTACGCCGATGGAGGAACCGGCTCCGAGTAAAACGAATTGTTGATCGGTTAACTTCTCTCGCGTGACAGAGACGGCTGCCAGCATCGCGGCCAGCGTTACGGCCGCAGTGCCCTGGATATCATCGTTGTAGGTCAGCAATTCGTTCCCGTAACGCTCGAGAATGGGTCTGGCGTGCGCGGTGGACAGGTCTTCCCAGTGAAGTAGAGTGTTGGGCAGTTCCTTCTTGACAGCGTCGACAAACTGTTCCACGAAGGCAAAGTAATCCTTGTCGTCGCGTCGCTTGTGCCGCCAGCCCAGATACTCCGGATCGGCAAGGCGCTCTGCATTGTCAGTGCCGACGTCTAGAACGACTGGCAATGTCCGCATCGGGTGGATTCCACCGATGAGCGTGTACAGCGAAAGCTTTCCAATGGAAATGCCCATTCCTCCGACGCCTTGATCTCCAATGCCGAGAACACGCTGACCGTCTGTAACGACCATCACATCAACTTCGCGATTGGGTCGGCTTTTCAGTATTTCTCGGATCGAGTTACGTGCAGGATAGGAGATGAAGAGTCCGCGCGGCCGGCGATAAATATGGCTGAAGAGCTGGCATCCCATCGCCACAACTGGCGTGTAGGCAATCGGCATCATTTCCTCGAGATGCTCAGCGAGCAATTTGTAGAAGAGCACCTCGTTCGTATCCTGCAGTGCACGTAAGTAGATGTGTCGTTCGAGATCGTCGTCTTTTCGTTTGAAGGCTTCATAGGCGCGAACGGATTGCTCCTCCAGTGTTTCAACCTGTGGCGGCAACAAGCCGTTGAGCCCCAAACGAGCGCGCTCTTCATCAGTGAATGCAGTTCCCTTATTTAGAGCTGGCGAGTTGAGCAGGGCTGCAGCGTACGAATCAATTTGCGGAACGCCCCTCTCGATCACATCTGTAGCGCTTTTTAATAACATTCCATCTCTCCATTCCCGACGTTAGCGGCTTCCATCTGATTGCCGATCTGTTCGCCACCACAGTCAGTTGCAATTGTTGTTCCAACTTCCGCAGGTCGTCCGCAAGGGCGACCGTCCTGCTGAAAACACTGAGCGGGTGTTTGCGTTTGGGAATTCCTAGTACGCCGTTCAAGTGTCAATTGGTGGACGAAGTGTCATGATGGAGACACTTCACCGTGGTCACTCTCCACCCCTCGACGCGGTCGAGCGGCCATTCCTACGATCTCTCTCCTGTTTGCAACAGTCTGCGGAGAAATTGATTTGGTCCATGATGTGCTTCCCTAGTTCACGAGAGCGTATGAATATAGACCTCAAATTCTTTGCTGTGCGACCAGAAGACGCACCGGACGACGTGGCCGAAGCGAGAGATCTGCTCGCGACCAGCGGACTGGACTTTGACAACCACATCGAGTTGCTGGTTGTGTGCCGTGGGGATGGGCGCCTGGTTGCTTGCGCGGGCCTGGATCACAACATCATTAAGTGTGTAGCAGTCGCACGAGAGTTTCGCGGCGACTCGCTAAGCCTCCGTCTCGGCAGCGAGATCATCAGCGTGGCCGCCCAGATGGGGCGTTTTCGGTTGTTCCTTTATTCAATGCCGCACAATCGGCACCTTTTCCGCGGCTGGGGATTCTATCCACTGGTCGAAGTACCTGGCGTCGTGATCCTGATGGAGAACAGTCCACTCGCTCTGCAGAGATATTGCGACTCTCTTCGATCGCAAAGAGTGGCCGGAGAACGGATTGGCTGCGCTGTATTAAATGCAAATCCCTTTACGTTAGGTCACCAATATCTCCTGGAACGCGCTGCGGCCGAATGTGATTGGCTGCACGTGTTTGTCGTCAAGGAAGATGCGTCCACGTTCTCCTATGCGGACAGGTTTGCAATGGTTGCTGACGGCGTGAAGAAGATCCCGAAGGTGACTCTGCACCCCGGTTCCGAGTACATCATCTCCCGTGCGACCTTCCCTGGTTACTTCTTAAAAGACAAAAAGCCGATTGCCCATATCCGGGCGGCCATCGATTTGCTCCTTTTTCGGGACCATATTGCTCCGGCTCTCGCAATTAATCACCGCTATGTTGGCACCGAACCTTTCGACAGCGTTACCAAACTCTATAACGCTGACATGGAGTACTGGCTGCAGCGTGCGCCCTCTCGAGCACCAGTCATCAAGGTTGTCGAGGTTCAGCGAACCTCAATGGACGGCAATGCGATCTCAGCTTCTGCGGTCAGGCAGCTGCTGTCGCAGTGCGGTATGCATTCGATCGAGAAGTTAGTACCGGCAACGACACTAGAAATTTTAGAACGGACATATTCGGCAAAATCACAACTCGCAGTGGCAGGAGATGATCAAACATGAAAATTGTTAAAGAGGCTGTCGCGGGCACCCTGGAATCCAGCGATGTGCTGGTGAAAGTTTCCCCCAGCGATTCAGGAACACTCAACATCGTCATTCACAGCGACGTGATTAAACAGTTCGGGAACCAGATCAGAAGGGTCACTGTCGACACTTTAGGCAAGCTTGCCGTTAGTGAGGCAACGGTGGTTATCGAAGATAAGGGTGCTTTGGACTATGCGATCCGAGCACGGGTCGAGGCTGCCGTTTTACGCGGCGCGGGCTCTGAGGAGCTGGATTGGAGGCAACTGTGATGAAAGCTCGTCGAAGCATGCTTTTTGTGCCGGGTGACAACCCCGCAATGCTCAGCACGGCTTTTGTATATAAGCCGGATTCCGTAATGTTTGACCTGGAAGACGCTGTGTCCCCGCGCGAAAAGGATTCTGCGCGACTTCTGGTCTTTCACGCATTGCAGCTACCTGCTTATCGCGAGATTGAAAAGGTCGTCCGCATTAATGAGCTCGACACGGACTTTGGCCTCAAGGATCTCGAAGCTGCGATCCACGGCGGAACAGATGTCGTGCGCCTCCCGAAGACCGAAAATGCTGACGCCATCCTCGAGCTCGAAGTGCACGTCGAGCGGCTGGAGAAAGAATGCGGCCGCCCGGTTGGCCAGACCAAGCTGATTGCCGCTATTGAATCCGCGTCCGGCGTCGTGAATGCGGTCGAGATAGCCAGAGCCTCGCCGCGGATGATCGCCATCGCGATCGCTGGATTCGATTATTTGGTCGACATGCAAACCGAGCGCAGCGGTGGATCCGAGCCGGAATTGTTCTATGCTCGCGCTGCTATCCTTCACGCGGCTCGTGCAGCCGGCATCGATGCCTTTGATGTTGCTTACGGCAAGGTGGATGACGACGAAGGCTTTTTGCGAGAGGTCCAGATCGCAAGGCAGCTTGGCTTTAACGGAAAATCTCTCATCCATCCTCGACAAGTTGACCTCCTCCATCGCGCTTACGCACCGACGAATGTGGAGTTACAGCGTGCAAAGCAGATACTGGCGGCAGCCGAAGCCGCTCGGCGCAACGGACTCGGCGTGGTCTCACTCGACGGCAAGATGATCGATCCGCCGGTGATCAAAGAAGCAGAAATGGTGCTGAGCCGCGCCCAGGTAGCGTAAACCCTTTGAACGAAAGGAAGGACTACATATGAATACTCTGCTCGAAAAGCTGTCAGGAGAGAACGCGGTGACGCGTGCGACCCCAATATTTGCGGGCGCTTACACGCATACACCTTATCTCGCTGATCCCGAACTGAAGGTGCATCGGAAGCTATGTCCCTCGCTCGCAGAGGCGATCAAGCGATCAGGCCTGAAAAATGGGATGACGATCTCGTTTCATCATGGCTTCCGCGAAGGCGACAAGGTAATCAACAAAGTAGTCGACGCCGTGGCCCAGATGGGGTTCAAGAACCTGACACTTGCCTCAAGTTCACTACTGAACTGCCACGATCCGTTGGTTGAACACATAAAGAACGGAGTCATCACTCGCATTTACACCTCTGGGTTGCGAGGCAAGTTGGGCGAAGCCATCTCTAACGGCCTGTTGAATGTGCCTGTAGAGATCCACTCCCATGGCGGACGAGTCCATCTTATCCAGAGCGGCGAATTAGAGATTGATGTCGCCTTTCTCGGAGTCTCCTGCTGCGACGAATTTGGCAACGCCAACGGATCACGCGGGAAGTTAAGTTGCGGGTCACTCGGCTACGCGAAGGTCGATGCGGAATATGCGCACAATGTCGTGTTGCTGACCCCGGAGATCGTTCCGTTCCCGAACTACCCAGCAAGTATCTCTCAGGATCGCGTGGACTTGATCGTGCAGATTGATGACATAGGTGATCCCTCGCTGATCGGAGTAGGCGCTGCTCGCGTGACGAAAAATCCACGCGAGTTATTGATCGCCCGACGGGCGGCGGGGGTGATCGAGCACTCTGGCTACTTCAAGGATGGTTTCTCCATGCAAACCGGCTCGGGCGCGGCATCGACTGCGGCTACCCGCTTCCTGGAGGAGCACATGGCCGCTGCAGGTATTACAGCAAGTTTCGCGCTTGGCGGAATTACCGGAGCGATTGCGGATCTACACAAGAAAGGGCTCGTAAAGACCATCGTTGACGTGCAATCGTTTGATAGCAATGCAGCGGAATCGTTGTGCACCTCACCTGCTCATCTTGAGATTTCCGCCAATGAGTATGCCAACGCTTCGTCAAAGGCTGCTTACGTCGATCGAGTGGATGTTGTCATCCTGAGTGCCTTGGAAATCGATATCGATTTCAACGTCAACGTAATTACCGGGTCCGATGGCGTAATTCGCGGCGCGTCAGGAGGTCATTGCGACGTCGCCGCAGCTGCGAACCTAACCATCGTCGTGGCTCCGTTAGTCAGGGGCCGAATTCCCACCGTAGTCCGTCACGTCGCGACAATGGTGACGCCCGGAGAATCTGTCGATGTATTGGTAACCGATCACGGAATCGCCGTGAACCCGAAGCGACCTGAAATAGAACAGCGACTGCGCGAGGCACGGTTGCCGGTCATGACAATTGAGGATCTGCGTGAGCGAGCGGTCGGCCTGACCGGCGAGCCCGATCCCATCGAATTCACAGACCGAGTTGTTGGCATCATTCGCTATCGAGATGGCAGCATCATTGATGTCGTTCGTCAGGTTAAGAGTTAATGAAGGGATTTGCTGAGATCACAGTCAGCGGTACGGAATTGCTGGCTGCGCGGGAGCGGCGTGCCGATTACCAGGCTGCCGCCGTATCCCAATTCGGAAAGCCCGTACTGTCGATCACGATGATTACGCCTGGACCAATGAAGGACGGTTGGTTACCACAACGAGCGATGGAGATAGCACTTCTCCACATTGACACTCTGATAACAGCAAATGGTTGGCAACTGCTCTCGCGTGATGTCTTTTGGCGAAGTACCGGCCCAGAAGCGATCTACGTCATTGATGTTCAAGCGCACCTCCTCAAGACTGTCGCGGTTGAACTAGAGGGGAGCCATCCGATCGGAAGATTGTGGGATTTGGATGTAATCGCGCCAGACGGTGTCGCACTTTCACGTACCCAACTAGCGATCCCGGCACGGGGTTGTCTTGTATGCGACCGTCCCGCACGCGAATGCGGACGTTCTCAGAAGCATTCGCTCGCGGAGTTACTGACAGCCATGCTGAGGATGGTGGAAGATGTTGATCGGCACAGACGAACCTAGCACCGTAAAGGCCCCCGCTCTCGCTGGAGATCTTTTCAGAAAAAGGCGGGCAATCGCAGTGTCTGCATCTGAAGCTCTGTTGAGCGAACTGATGCTTACGCCGAAGCCTGGCCTGGTTGATCTACGAAACTCCGGCGCACACCGCGATATGAATCTCGTAACATTCCTGAAAAGTGCGCGCGTACTCTCGGCTTGGTTCCCTATATTCGTTGACATGGGACACACCGCTGCCGATGTCCCCGCGAGTGATTTTCTGCCTCTGCTGCGGTCTGTTGGAATCGGGTGTGAACAAGAGATGTTCCAGACAACACAAGGCATCAACACACATAAAGGCGCGATCTTCTCGCTTGGGTTGTTGTGCGCTGCCGCGGGACGCCTACTCGCGCAGGAAATCGCCCTAACTCGTGAGCGTCTTTGCACCGAAGTGAGCCATATCTGTGCGGGCATAGTAGAACGCGAACTCAGCGGCACGGCGGAACAACAGACGGCAGGTGAGCGCATTTTTCATCTCTACGGCTTAGCCGGAGCGAGGGGCGAAGCCGAGTCGGGTTTTGGGACGGTACGCTCAGTTGCATTACCCGTCTACGATCACCTGCGCCAAAACGGTCTCACCCAGAAGATCGCCCTCTCACAAGCTTTCCTATATCTACTCACGGTGAACGACGACACAAACCTCGTCGCCCGCGGTGGCCTCGCCGGCCTTGATTACGTTCGTGAATACGCCCGCAAGTTGTTAGACGATGGAGGAGTATTTGCGCTCGATGGTCTCAAAAGAATGATCGAATTCGATGATGACCTGATAGCACGTAACCTCAGTCCTGGCGGAAGCGCGGACCTACTCGCAGTCACTGCGTTTCTTGCAGAATTCCCGACGTCAGTTGACGTTGAGCAATAAAAGCTCGATTTCTCTACTCCCGATTCGATGAACACGCGTCAATGTACTGTCGCGACGTGTCGACTTCCTCAACCGTGTTACTGCGAGTTAGACATTCAGTTCGGCTAACGCCTCTGTTTTCGAAGCCATCCCCGATTGCAACTTTCGCAATACCAGTGCCTAAGTATGTATAGCAGGCATTATCGACGCCGCTTTTTGAGGAGCGCTACCATTTATGACTCGCAGAATACTTGGCGCCTTCGCACTAATCCACGACATAGTCCCATTCCCGATCTGCGAAGCTGTACCGGTTCTGGACCGAGACGATGGGAACGACCTTACGCACACGCTCAATGTGCTACCGTGCGGGTTGGACAACGCCACCACTCGAATCTTCCCGTGCTCTAGGAGTCGGCCAAAGTTGCAACAGACGCTTCGAGAGGCAGGATCGGATCCGGAATGATGCAACGGATACACGTCGATATGATCAAGTCTCAATAGCTTCAGCCCGTCTTCCACTGCTGCCGCAAGTAAGACGGAGTCGCGTTATGGGTCCATTCATTGGGGCCCGGGCGATTCCAGCCACACTTGTAGCAATAACCACCCACTTTGGATCAGGAAACAAGGATCTGGGCGATTGATTCTTCACTTACGTGGGGACCGCAGGAATCGCTGTATCGATGAAATTGAACCCAGCTCTGCCGAGGCGCAGCACCGCGAGTGCGCTGTTACTCGTCACGCGGAGGGTCCAGATACGTTCGGCAGTCAGACCAGCTAAGTTTGCAGAAATCTCTTTCTCATTTAAGAGTACCTACTCTCCGTAGTTAACTAAGACAGGTTGTTTGCATCAGCTCCGGCCGTCACGTCGTAACATGCGCCCGTAACCATGGCCGCAAGATCAGAAGCGAGGAAGACCGCCGCAGGCGCAAGGTCTTCGGCTTTCAGCCACGGGACCTTGAGCGGCACATGAGGTGCGTATGCTTCAATCGCCTGTTGTTCTGTTGGGTGCCTGGGAGGGTTGTCGATGCGCAACCCTTCTCCTATCATGGCAGTCCAGCGAGGGTCATTGCGCGTGAGCGGCGTACAACTAGGCCGGGCACCAATGCGTTGACGGTTATCTTGTGTGGCCCCAACTCAAGGGCCGCACTCTTCATCAATCCTATGATTCCCCACTTCGAAGCAGAGTACGATGACATGTTCTTAGATCCGTGCTTTCCCTGCATCGAGAAACCATTGCTCGACGTAATCCGCCGCCGAGTGCAGGAATAAGATATCGCGTACGTCGTCTACTAACGCCATGAACTTACGTCCGTGCTGCTGAACCGTCGCGGCAGTCTCATCGAGATCTGCACGGGTCGACACCGGATATGTCTGTACCGGAGTGACTCTGGCACAGATATCGATACCTACAATCTCGGCCCCATTGGCCGCCATTTCGACGGCGATGGCTCGGCTGATTCCACGAGCAGCTCCTGTGATCACAGCGACTCGATCCTTAAGCAACTCGTTCCCGAACGCGTGTCCCGCCAACGTTTGATCTTCTGCGGATTGCTGCTGTGCGAATGCCGATGTTCCCGCAGCCGCGGTGCCGAGTGTAGCGGCTGCGCACGTGAGCAGTCGCCGGCGAGTGATTTGGTCTTCCATTCAAAGTACTCCCATGTACGAGGAAAGCTGGTTGGTTTTCCTGTCCGGCACAGCAAGAGCACGGGCTATGCGAAACTAGGATGCTTATAGTGATCAGAAGAAGTGAAATCACGATGGCTGTCTCCATACCGGTTTGACTCTGTCTTCTCCATACTGTCCAAATCAAATTCACCCGCTGGTTGCAAAACACTCGAAATCGTTCTCGTTGATCGACTATGGTTCATTGTGTGTATGCCGAACTGAGCGACACGTTTGGAACGCAATCCGCATTCTCGTTCAGAATGAGGCCTTATTGCACCGCGACCCACTTTTCAGATGGCTTCCCTTGAATCTTCTGCGCCATGCTAGCAGTTTGTGGCCCGAGATCCCTTTCGTACACCTTGCTGCCGCTAACCAGAAACGTCATCACTCCAGAGCTACCGTACGTCGCGGGATACGCCACTACCGCGATACCACTCCGTTGTTTTAGTACTCGGAAGTAGTAGCCGTGAAAAGTTTGGCTTGTGGTGGAAATGCCGCCTTCGGACTCGATAAGACTCTGCACAAACTCGAGGACAGGAGCGTCGTCCTCGGCTACTCTGTACGCATTTGAGCTACTCGCTTTTGTCAGTCCGTGGCACACCTTGATGACGGCGGTCTCATTCTCTCCAACTTCGCGAGTCATAATTTCCCAAGAACCGGAATCCGAATCAAAATGCCAGTTGCCACCAGTTGTGACGAGGGGAATCGGAAACGGCCAATTTTCTGCACCTACGTAAAGTACGGTCGAGCCGTCCGCTTCACGAACCAGCCTGTGCATTTCCTTATATTTCTGAGCAAACCGCTCGCGCTCTAGCTTGTCCTGGCCGTCGTTGCCGGTTGAGATGGGTACTGCACCAAGGATTGCCTGCACCGCCTGATCATCGTTGTTTCGCACGGCGGCGTACAAGGCTTGCGAAGCTTCCTCGGCAGACACGAAGGGCCTCTGCTGGCTTTGCGCTAGCATGGGTTGGGCCGCAGGTAAGAGCAACGACGCTATAAGGTTCAGCAACAAGCTCCGGACTGTTACTTGGGAACGAGCGAGTATCGGATTTGTATGCATAATCAGTTTCTCCATCAGAAGGCGTGATTCCATCAACCTACTTGTTTATCTATGACCACCGCCGCCGTGGAAACCTCCACCGCCGTGAAAGCCTCCCCCACCGTGAAAACCTCCCATGCTCGAAGAGCCGCGGGAGGAGTAACCGCGGGTTACGCCGCCGTCATGGAATCCGCTGAACGCACCGTACTCTCCACCAGCACCTGGTGCTGCAGTGTGTTGGCCTGGCGCTGCCGGACCACTATGAAATGCGTTTCCGCCGTGAAATGGATCTCCGCCTCGAAATCCTCCCCCGGGACTGTGAAATGAATTCATCCGGGCACGATTCGCGTAGAAACTGCGGTTAACAATCGTAGTGCTGTGGGATACGTACGTATTGTGGTTGTAGAGGATTACGTTATGGTGCCAATCGGGTGCCCAGTGATGCCAGCCCCAACCAAATCCGCCAAAAAAGCCCACATGAAAGCCGAAACCAAATCCGAAGCCCGGAGAGGTCCAATACAGACCCGGATACCAATACCATCCCGGCCATGGCGCGACGGGAACTCCGTAGACTAACCACGGGTCATATTCGGGTACATAAACAACCTCCGGGTCAGCCGCTTCAATGACGATCGTGTGCCCCTCGTCGTTCACCTTCAGCTGTGATGTGCTCTTCAAGTTCCCCGACTTTTTCGCTTGCTGCCGCATCACCTGAACGGCATTCATCACGTCCTGTTGCTGATTGATGTAGGCATCTCCCAGTGACGAGGTCCAAGAAAGATTCTTGTCCATGTTCGCGAGTACTGACGGAAATTCGGCGAGCGCCTTCACGCTCGGGTCCCAGGGCTGTTGATCGAGGGCTTGTGCCAGCTGGTCCCCTTGAGATCGGAGTGTGCCTGCAACCAGCGATCCGCTTCAACAACCTGCGCAGGATACGTTGAGGCCGCGAGGATCTGGGCGACTAACGAATCCGGATACAGAGCAATTGGCGCCACAAGTTGCTGCAGTTCCTGCGGATTCGGGTGTGCGGACGTAACCGGTGTCGGCGAGCCGGGTTCATCCGCAAACGCAGGTCCTCCCGACAAAATAGCGATCGTCAGACAGGAACAAAGGATGCGAGCTAGCTTTTTTTTTAGAGCATTCATAAGCTTCTCCATCAGGGGTGGCGCGAGCACCGCTCACCACGCTGACGTAAGGGTTGAAAGCATTTGCCTTGCCATTCCGTAATGATCTTGCACGCACGCCAAATCGCCCATAGTACGAGCATTGCTCGGGACATCAGTCAAATGAGAGTGCATTCTCGCAGGAGCCATGGCGTGCTGGGCGGTGTCGAGATACTGACAGAAGTGTCCCAAGGAGCACAGCGTGTAATCTGAGTTGTGACATCGCAATTCGGAACGGCTCAGTTCATCGAGCATTTCAATCGGTTAACCATGCACGCAAAGTTTGGAATGCGGTGTGCTCCACATGACAGACAAATGGGGATGAAATCATCGACTTGAAAGTTGCGTTTAGCACAACGGTACTCCTGGTCGATTGCAATGTCCGGCATCTGGAGCTACGCGCTTTCGCCGTGAAGACATCTGGATTTTCGGCATAACCGCAACCAGTCCCAGTGGGCGATATCGATCATGAACGAAGACTGTTTCCGCACATCGATGAAGAAATGACCAACGCTGATGTCTTTGTGTCGAAGAGAGTGGCGGCATTCACTCGTTCCAAAATTGCAGAATTCGCATACGATAGCCTCACGAATTCAAATGTCGTCTCGGTTGAGGACAATGGATCTGTCAACCCCGTGAACTAAAACCGGTTGTCTGCCGAATGCGCTATGATGCATGCCTATGCCACTGCGAATGAATTCGCTGACGATGAATACGATGCGATGGGGTGCCATCCCAAAGGCAATACTCCGAACTCTCATTTCTATTCTGGCTGTGGTCGCGGTCACTGGCGTGCTCTCCGCAACTCGTGTAGCCGATGGTCCCTTGGCGGCAGCACTCATCTTTCTTCTTCTCGTGTTGATCGTCTCTGCCGTGTGGGGATTGTTTTATGCATTGCTCTTCTCGTTCCTTGCCGGGCTGGCGTTCACTTGGATAGTTCCGCCGCTTGGCATCTGGGGTATCCGGGATTCGCGCGATGTCTTTACACTAATCGCATTTGTCATGACCGGCATCATTGGAAGTTATCTCTCGGACCGGACGCGGAAAGAGGCACATAAGGCCGAACAACAGCGCGCGGAAGCGACAGCTGAGCGTCAGCGATTCTCAGATCTCGTCAACTCAGTTGAAGGCATTGTATGGGAGGCGGACGCCCGGACCTTTGCGTTCTCATTCGTTAGCGAGCAGGCGGAACGTGTGCTCGGCTATCCAGCCGAGCGATGGTTACGTGAGCCGACGTTTTGGAGAGACCACCTGTATCCCGAGGATCTTGAATCGGCAGTCCGGCTCTTCCAGGAAGCCTCGGTCCAGAAACGTAGTCACGATTTTGAGTACCGCATGATTGCTGCCGATGGACGTGTGGTATGGATGCGTGATCTGGTTACCGTGGTGGTCGAGGATGGAGAGGCAACCCGGCTGCGCGGACTCATCGTTGATGTGACGAAGCGCAAACAGAATGAGAAGGGGCTGCTAGAACAGGCAAATCTTCTGGACCTTACTCATGACGCGATTTTTGCCCGTGACATGAATGGAGTTATTAAGTACTGGAATCGTGGCGCGGAGGCGCTCTATGGCTGGACGGCAGGCGAAGCGGTCGGCAAAATCAGCCACGAACTGACGAAGACTATCTTTCCTATGCCGCTCCGGGAAATTGACGCTGAATTGATGCACGCAGGCCGCTGGGAAGGCGAATTGGTGCACACCAAAAAATCCGGGACACCCGTCATCGTGGCCAGCCGGTGGTCCTTGCAGCGCGATGATCGAGGAACGCCTGTTGCAGTTCTCGAAACCAACAATGACGTCAGCGAGCAGAAGCGGACTGAGCAGGCTCGCGAAGAGATTGAGGAGCAATGGCGAGCCGCCTTTGAGAGCAATCCCACGATGTATTTCATCGTAGATTCGGCTGGCAATATCGCATCGGTGAACATCTTTGGCGCCGAACAATTGGGCTACACCATTGACAAGTTGGTCGGCCAGCCTGTGCTGAACGTGTTCTACGAGCCCGATCGAGAGGCGATCCGAAAGCATGCGCAGGATTGTTTCGAGCAGCCGGGCCGAACCCTGAGATGGGAGGCTAGGAAGATCCGCAAAAACGGCACGATGCTGTGGGTCCGGGAGACCGCGAAGGCTGTCTTTCTGAAGAAGACACCGGTTCTGCTGATCGTCTGCGAAGATATCACCGAGCAGAAGCGCGCCGAGGAGGCTGCTCGCAAGAGTGAAGCTGAGCTTCGCGATCTGATCGAGAACGTTCCAGCAATGGTTTTCATCGCCTTACCAGGCCCTTCGAATATCTTCGCGAGTCGGGGTTGGCGCAAATACACGGGCTTATCTGACAAGGATACGCAAGGAGCCGGATGGCAAAGTGTACTTCACCCTGAAGACCGCGAAAGACATATCGAGAAGTGGACCGTGTGTTCGATCACTGGCGAACCGTTCGAAGATGAGGCGCGATTCCGGCGCATGGCGGACGGGGAATACCGCTGGTTTTTGATCCGCGGTGTGTCCCTGCGCAATGCAGCCGGAGAGATTGTCAAATGGTATGGAGTCCTGACTGATATCGAAGATCGCAAGCAGGCGGAACAGGAACTACGCGAGAGCGAGGTTCGATTCCGTTTATTGGTCGATGGTATGCCCGATACGATCATGCGATTCGGTGAGGAATTGACTGTTCTCGACGTGAACCCTGCGGCCTGTGAAATCCTGGGCTACAGCCGAGACGAACTCATCGGAATGCGTCCTACCGACTTCGACCCGGATGTGGATGAAGCTTTTTTGCAACAATTGAAAACGCGGGTTGAAACGGGAGAGATCGTTACATTTGAGAGTCGTCACCGGCGAAAGGATGGAACAGTTATTCCGGTCGAAGTGCGTATACGAGCAAAGCGGCTCAACGGCCGCTACATCTCCGTTGCGCTGGCACGAGATATAAGCGAGCGCAACCGCGCTGAGGAGGCGCTGCGGCGAAGTGAATCGTATCTGGCTGAAGCGCAGAAGCTGAGTCACGCGGGGAGCTGGGCATTTGACAACGTCACGAAAACATTCGTTTTCTGGTCTGATGAAATGTTCCGACTCTGGGGCTTCGATCCACAGCAGGGCCTACCGGACGGCGCAAACGTGTTGCAAAGGATCCATCCGGAGGAGCGCGACAGGACGGTCGAATACTACGTGACGGCAGTACGCGTAAAACGAGACTACGCGTCCGAATTCAGAATCGTGCTGCCCGACGGAACAGTTAGACACATACATGGCGTAGCCCATCTCGTTCTCGATTCGAGCGGAGAGGTGGTTGAAGTGGTCGGCACCGATATCGACATCACAGACCGCAAGCGCGCCGAAGAAGAGCGCGAGAGGCTGCGGCAATTGGAGGCAGAACTCGCGCATATCAACAGGGTCACAACGATGGGAGAGTTGACCGCCTCGCTTGCGCATGAGGTCAATCAGCCGATTGCTGCTGCCATGACGAATGCCAATACGTGCGTGCGATGGCTTGCTGGGGAGAAGCCGAACATCGAAGAAGCGCGGGAAGCAGCCAAGAGAATAACCAAAGATGCGAGCCGGGCAGCAGAGATCATCAGTCGCATTCGCCTGCTGTTTAAGAAAAGCGTCCCGCAACGCGAGTTGGTCAATATCAATGGAGTTATTGACGATATTGTTGTATTGCTGCGCAATGAAGCAGCGCGACATCGTGTATCTATTAAACGCGAATTTGCGGTGGAGGTTGCGGAAGTGATGGGAGATCGCGTTCAGCTGCAACAAGTCCTCATGAACCTGATGATCAACAGTATTGACGCAATGAAAGGTGTGGAAGGCGACCGCGAGGTTACCATTAGATCCGAACGCGACGCGAACAATGAACTGGTGGTTTCAGTCAGTGACACTGGGATGGGACTGCCCTCAGAGTCCGACAAGCTTTTTAGTGCCTTCTTCACCACAAAACCCGAAGGCACCGGCATGGGCCTAGCCATTAGCCGCTCAATTATCGATTCCCACGGAGGACGGCTATGGGCGACAGCGAAGTCAGGCCGCGGCGCTGTTTTTCAGTTCACATTGCCTATTGCTGCCGAGGCCAAGCAGTGAAGAAAACGGAGCCTTCGACGGTCTTCATCATTGATGATGATCCAGGCATTCGCACCTCAATAGCAGGGCTATTGAAATCCGTTGGTCTGCCATCGCTATCGTTTTCCAGCGCGGCAGAATTCCTCGCGAACAGCGTTGCGAATACTCCCGGCTGCCTGGTTCTCGACGTGCGCCTTCCCGGCGTGAACGGCTTGGATTTCCAACGTAAGCTAGCCGAAGCGGGGATGGAGATTCCAATCATCTTTATTACAGGGCACGGAGATATCCCAATGTCGGTGCGGGCCATGAAGTCCGGCGCGGTGGAATTTCTTACGAAGCCGTTTCGGGATCAGGACCTGCTGGATGCGATTGACCAGGCGCTCGAGCGCGACCGTCTCAGGCGAGAGCAACATGGTCAGGTTGCCGACTTGCGAGAACGTTACTATGCCCTAAGTGAACGAGAACGCCAGGTAATGCAATTAGTCGTCTCCGGCATGCTTAATAAGCAGATCGCATCCGAACTTGGCACCAGCGAAATCACAATTAAGGTCCATCGCGGCCACGTGATGCGCAAAATGCAGGCTGATTCTCTTGCCGATTTGGTCAGAATATCGGAACGGCTGAAGCCGTCGAGCGGCAAATAGGGCAAAGGCAAAACCAACCCTTAATAGTCACCAGACGACTCCTTCCCTTACCAGAGTCCCCTTATCTGGACAAAGACACCCTTCGTATAAGCGAACTATACGAAGAGACAATTGCGCCTCGTTGACACAGGCGTTAATTTATTGACATGGCAAGTCAGACAAAGGCGAAACTGGTTGCGATTGTCGATGATGACGAGTCAGTCCGGATTGCTCTCCAAGGGCTCATGAAAGCGGTTGGCTTGACCGCAAAGGCTTTTTCCTCCGCTGAAGAATTCCTTGTTTCAGGCCAACAACGTCAGACCGCATGCTTGATTACCGATATCCGCATGCCGGGGATGTCGGGTCTGGATCTGCAAGCAAAGCTGAATGCAGAGAACTGCAGGATTCCGACCATTTTCATCACCGCACATGGAGATTCAAAGATGCGACTGCAGGCTCTCCGCTCTGGCGCGGTTGAGTTCCTGGCGAAACCCTTCAACGATGATGACCTGCTCGAAAGTGTTCGGGCAGCTCTGGAGATGTGATCTCATCCGAAGACGATTTGCCCGTGGAGGTTCCTGTGGCAAGTTCAGCGGTATTCAGGTCCGGTGGAGACGAGGTGGGCTCGAGAAGATTTGAGCAAATCATCGGGAACAGTCGTGTTTTAGACTCGGTGCTCGAAAAAATTGAACGAGTCGCACCGACCGATTCAACCGTCCTGATCGAGGGCGAGACCGGCACAGGGAAGGAATTGATCGCACGGGCGATCCACAATCTCAGCGCGCGTTGTGGAAGGCCGTTCATCAAGGTAAATTGCGCGGCGATTCCGCTCGATCTTCTGGAAAGCGAGCTGTTTGGTCACGAAAGAGGGGCTTTTACCGGAGCTATAGCTCAAAAGATTGGACGTTTCGAAATGGCTGATACCGGCACCTTATTTTTAGATGAGGTGGGTGATATTCCGCCCGCGCTGCAGCCTAAATTGCTACGGGTTTTACAGGAACAGGAGTTTGAACGCCTGGGTAGCGGGCGTACACACAAAGTAAACGTGCGGCTCCTAGCCGCCACCCATCGAAACCTGGTGGAAATGGTGGCACGTAATGAATTCCGCAGCGACCTCTACTATCGACTGAATGTCTTTCCTGTCGTTCTACCACCTTTGCGAGAGCGCCACGGAGACATTCCTGCACTCATCACGCATTTTGCCGAGATCTTCAGCCGCCGCATTGGCAAGGAAATAAATTCCATTCCGCCGGAGACGATGACAGCATTCATTTCCTACTCCTGGCCAGGCAACATACGTGAGCTGCAGAACTTGGTCGAGCGTGCCGTAATTCTGGCAGATGATGAAGTGCTTCCGAATCCGCTTCCGGCGTCTGGTCCGCCAGTGGTCACCGTCTCCTCTGACGTGTCACACACGCTCAGAGAGTCCGAGCCGGCCTGCGTTCCAAAAACACTCCGAGATGCTGAACGCGCTCTCATCGTTCAGGCCCTGGTCGCGACCGGATGGGTCGTCGGCGGACGCAATGGCGCAGCCGCACAGCTCGGGTTGAAGCGAACGACGCTGATCCACAGGATGAAGAAGCTTGGCATTCAACGTCTGGGCCAGCGCCCTGCTTCGCCTGACACTCTTGTCGAGACTGAACAATCTGAACCGTCGACAACACCGTGAATTCTTGGCGAAAGATTTCAAACAGCTACTCCTGTTCTTATTGGTTGGCCGAACTGGTCCTTCGACAGCGTTTGTGAAGGAAATTAACTGAAAGCGACGCCGATTGCTCGGCGTCCGCGCTAGGAAGGCAAGGGCCGGATCAGTGTCGCATGTTTTTCCGGAGCTGCCGGGTATTGTTCTGCACTGCGCTCATATCGGCAGAGCTCTTTCGCGTATAGCCATCCGTTAATGTTTTTAGGAAAGCCACGATGTCATCTTCGTCCTCATCCGAAAGTCCGAGGTGTCCGATGGTTGCGTCTTCGTCTGTGAAACCTGGCTGCCGGCCAGCAGGTCTTCTTCTCGTTGGGATCCTTTTCGCTCGTGCATCGCACATCCCTGGTTTTGTAGAAGTGTACGACTTCTTTTAGGCTTTTCAGGTATCCATTGTGCATATAGGCTTTGACGAATCCGGGGGGTAAGTTCTCTTATCCGCATTGCGCAGCGTGAGCACCTGCATTTTTCCAGTGAACTGAGGTGCATACTTAGCCCAGGACTTGTCTGGAGCCGACGAACCGCTCAGAAACCCGCCAACACCCAAATCAACATAGTCCAGCCCCTTAGGATTGGCCACATAACCATATCCGTCAGGCATCGTCTCGTAGCACAGAGACCGATTGATAAGGTCCTCGCCAGAGCCGATATGCAATGCATGCGTTGTCCGGCAACCCCATTTTCCAACGGCTGCCGGGAACTCCCTAACGCTGCAGCTTGTAATCGGAAGCGGGCCCTTTCTGCGACACCTGCGAAGGAGTTGGCAGCTGTGAGCGACCCCAACCGCCCCCGAGTGCCTCGACCAGACTGGCGGCCGCGACCATTTGCTGAATTTGCAGAGTTACTAGTGTCTGCTGATTGGAAAGCACTGTGGTTTGCGCTGTCAGAACATTCAGGTAAGGATCAATACCGGTCTGGTAACGCGACATCGCAAGGTCCAGGTACTCCTGCGATGATTTCACTGCCTCCTGCTCGCGCTGAATTTGCTGGGAATAAATGCGGACTGTAGCCAGATAGTCCTCGACCTGTTGGAAGGCCGTAAGCACGGTCTGACGATAGGCAGCGAGATCCGCGTTGTAAACAGCCGCGTACTGATGCAGTTCCGCCCGGTAGAGTCCGCCGTTGAAGATCGTCTGAGAGATCAATGGACCAACGGAGAAAAAGCGGCTCGGGCCTGAGAACCAGTTGCTAAGAGTAGAGCTTTCAAAGCCACCGCTGGCTGAAAGCGAGATATTTGGGAAAAAGGCTCCGTACCCAATACCGATTACGGCGTTGTCTTTCGCTATAGTTCGTTCGGCTGCGGCGATATCGGGACGGCGCTCGAGTAATTGCGCCGGCACGCCCACGGGAATCGGCGGTGGAGCGGTCAGCAATGGCTTTACCGGCAGCGAGAAGTCTGTGGCCAGCTTCCCGAGGAGTACCGCGATGGCGTGTTCGTACTGCGCTCGTGCAACGCCGACGCTTATTGCCGAAGCCTGCGCACTCTGCAGCGCGCTTTTGGCCTGCACCACGGAGAGGTAGTCGCCCACGCCGGTATCGTATTGCGTCTGCGCAAAATCAACTGCCTTCTGGTCCGCCGCAACAATGTCGTCCAGAATTTGTTGCAGGGCATCCTGACCGCGGATTTCGAAATAGTATTGTGCCAGGCTGGTCTGCTCGGTAAGGCGTTCGAGCTCAAGGTCAGCGGCGCTAACCTGCGCTGCATATTGATATTCACGAACCTCATTGCGGATCTTGCCCCAGAAATCCGGTGTCCACGAGACATCGACGGGGAACGACATAACTGTGCTGGTTCGTCCGGTGTTGGCCTGGGACGTGTTAGTAAGGCTTCCCGAAGTCTTCTGCCGGGTCCACGAAGGATTGACGCTAACCGTAGGCCAATACTGAGAGTGCGCCTCGGCGACCAGAGAGCGCGCTTGCATGAAATTCTGGAAATACTCTCTTATGTTTTCGTTATTAATGTTGAGCTGCTCTTCGAGTCCGTTCAAGTCCGCGTCATCGAATACCTCCCACCATTTGCCGCGAAGCATTGCGTCCTGCGGGTTGGCGACCTTCCAGCTGTCTGTGTTCTGGAAATTCACATGAGACTCTTTGTAGTTTGCAGCCTCAGGGGCTTGGGCGACAGGGGGATGATACTTCGGTCCAACGGCACATCCCGCCAGCAGTAAACACGGCGCAAACACAAATATCATCAATTTCTTTTGGGCAAATATCGTCATGGTGTCCCGCTTGTAATCCTTGTTACGAAGTTGCTCCTTATACTTCAGCGATGAATGTGCCAGGGCGCACGCGGCGAAAGCGGAGGCGCAACCGATCCAAAGCCAGATAAACGACGGGCGTGGTGTACAGCGTAATCAGCTGGCTAAGCATTAAGCCGCCAACGATCGTGATACCTAGGGGTCGGCGCAGTTCTGAGCCCATTCCAGTGCCGAAAGCGAGCGGCAGCGCGCCGAAGATCGCTGCCATAGTAGTCATCATGATGGGACGGAACCGAAGCATGCAGGCCTCGAAAATTGCCTCCGCCGTGCTCTTGCCTTCCAGCCGCTCGAGGGCCAATGCGAAGTCGACCATCATGATGGCGTTCTTCTTAACAATGCCGATGAGGAGCACGATACCGATGATCGACATCACATTCAAATCCATGTGAAACAACATCAGCGCGAGCACGGCCCCGACGCTTGCCGACGGTAACGTGGAGATAATCGTCAGCGGATGAATCATGCTCTCGTACAAGACGCCCAGGACGATATAGACCGCCAGTAGGGCGGTAACAATGAGGGTGGGCTCACTTGCGAGCGACTGCTGGTACGCATCCAGCGTCCCGGAGAAGAGACCATGAATGGTGGAGGGCACGCCCATCTGCTCTTCCATCTGCTGGATCCCTGCTGTCGCATCACTCATGGCGACACCAGGAGCCAGGTTGAAAGAAATAGTTACTGACGGAAACACTCCCGTATGATTGACCTGCAGTGGCGTCGTGCGCGTCTGGTGGGTCGTGATCGCCGCGAGTGGCGTTATCGTGTTAGCACTTGCTCCATTGGTCGATAAACTCCCCGGTTTCAGGTAGATATTGTTCAACCCCGTAGGCGATTGCCAGTACTGCGGGGCGACTTCCAGTACGACGTAATACTGATTCATCGGGGTGTAAATGACAGAAACTTGCGACTGCCCAAAGGCTGAGTAAAGGGCACTGTCGAGTGATTGTGCTGTCTGCCCGAGACGTGCTGCTGTTATCCGGTCGTAGGTGAGCATCTCCTCGAGCCCGCCGTTCTGCTGATCGCTGCTGACATCCTGCAGAATTCGCATCTTCTTCATATTCACGAGAAGGATTGGGCCCCAGTGGGCGAGGTCGTTAAAGTTGTCTCCCTGAAGCGTGTACTGGTACAGGGCATTGCTGGCGCGACCTCCAATTCGAAGGTCCTGTACCGGCTGGAAAAACGCGGAGGCCACCGGCAACTGGCTGATTTTTGCTCGAAGACGACCAATCACTTCGGTCGCGCTCACCTTGCGCTCACTCAGGGGCTTCAGCGAAATAAAGATCGTTCCGCTATTGGTTGCTCCACGGCCGCCGCCGGTGTACGCATTTACATAATCAACTGCCGCGTCAGCCTTGATGATCTTCTCCATCTCTACAAGCGAGTAGTTCATGAAGGGAAAAGAGGCGTCCTGCGGTCCCTGCACTCCGCCCATCAGCACGCCGGTGTCTTGAATCGGAAAGAAGCCTTTCGGAAATTTAGAAATCAGGACAACGTTGAGAACGATGGTGAGCGCAAGTAGGACCAGCATGAGCGCGGAATTTTCCAGGGCCCAGCGAAGCGAACTACGATACACAGACAGGACGCTATCGAAACACTTCTCGCTGACTCGGTAAAAAAGGCCATGCTCATCTTCGCCAGTGTGCGGCTTCAGTAAATGTGCACACATCGCCGGCGTCGTCGTCAGCGAGACAAGCATCGAAATCAGAATGGCGGCGGCGAGTGTGATCGCGAACTCGCGAAAGAGTCGGCCTACGATGCCGCCCATCATCAGAATAGGAATGAAGACAGCAACCAACGATATACTGATCGAAAACACAGTAAAGCCGATTTCACGCGCCCCCTGCAGCGCGGCCGTCAAAGGTTCCATGCCGCTTTCGAGATGACGTGCGATATTTTCCATTACGACGATGGCATCGTCCACGACAAATCCGGTCGCGATGGTGAGCGCCATGAGCGAAAGGTTGTCCACACTGAAGCCGAACAGGTACATCACTGCAAACGTGGTGATCAGTGATACAGGCACGGCCACGGCTGGAATCAGTGTGGCGCGTGCGCTTCTTAGAAAAACAAAGACGACTGCCACCACCAGGCAGATCGACAGAATTAACGTCTTTTCAACGTCGCGGACCGAGGCGCGAATCGTAGTCGTCCGGTCTAGAACAACATTGAACTGTATTCCCTGAGGGAGTACCGCCTTCAAAAATGGCATCTGCGCCCGGATACGTTCAACGGTATCGATGATGTTGGCGCCGGGCTGGCGAAAAATGACAACTGTTACGGACTTTTTCGTGTTCGTGTATCCAGCGACGCGCAGATCCTGGGATCCATCGATCACATCAGCCACATCTGAAAGTTGGACTGCGGTCCCATTGTGATATCCGACCACGAGCGGTTTGTAGTCGTCGGCGTGCGATATCTGATCGTTCGTGATGATGTCGGCGGTCAGAGCCTTGTTCGCAATCTGCCCTCGCGGTTCGTGCGCGTTCTGCAGGCCCAGAACTGATCTGACGTTCGCGAGTGTGAGCCCATAACTCTCCAGCTTTGTGGGGTTCGCCTCAACGCGCACGGCCGGTGCAGCTGCGCCTGCCACAAACACCTGACCTACACCCCCGATTTGAGAGAGCTTCTGCTGCAGGATTGTCGACCCGAGATCGTAGAGTTTAGGAACGTCATATTGTTTCGAGGTAAGGCTCAGAAGCATAATCGGGGAATCAGAGGGATTCACCTTGCGATACGAAGGGTTCTGCGGCAGGTTGGTCGGGAGATATGTCCGCGCTGCATTGATGGCCGCCTCGACATCGCGCGCAGCGCCATCAATGTTGCGGTTGAGATCGAATTGCAAGGTGATCGAAGTGCTACCCAGTGAACTGGAGGACGTCATCTCCGCAATTCCGGCGATGTGTCCGAACTGGCGCTCTAGTGGAGTCGCCACTGAAGATGCCATAACTCTCGCGCTCGCTCCAGGAAGAGTGGCACTCACGGAAATAGTCGGGTAATCCACCTGCGGCAGCGGCGCTACCGGCAACACTTTGAAAGCGATCGCACCAGCAAGAGCAACGGCGATCGTGAGCAGGGCGGTCGCTACAGGGCGCCTGATGAACGGAGCCGAGATGCTCATGCGTGCTCCCCGACGGGAAGGGGTTCATCATTCTCCACCCGGTTTGTCGGTTTCTTTCCGGTGAGTCGCTGACCCAATCTGTCGACAAAGATGTAAATGACCGGAGTCGTATAGAGCGTGAGCAATTGACTCACCAGCAGACCGCCAACCATCGCAATACCGAGCGGCCGCCGCAATTCGGAACCCAGGCCGCGACCGAGCGCAAGTGGAAGTCCGCCGAGTAAAGCTGCCATTGTGGTCATCATGATTGGACGAAAACGCAAAACGCTCGCTTCGTAAATCGCTTCGGTCGACGTTCTTCCGTGCTCGCGCTCGGCTTCGAGGGCAAAATCGACGATCAGGATTCCGTTCTTTTTCACAATTCCGATGAGCAAAATAATTCCTATGATCGCTACGACGCTGAACTCCTGATGAAACAGCATCAGAGCCAGGAGCGCGCCAACACCGGCGGACGGCAGAGTCGAAAGGATTGTGATGGGGTGAACAAAGCTCTCGTAGAGCACCCCGAGCACGATGTAGACGGTGACCAATGCAGCGAGAATCAGAAGCACTTCGTTGGAAAGCGAGTTCTTGAAAGAGGCGGCAGTCCCTTGGAAATCGCCCTGCAAGGAAGCCGGCATATGCATTTCGCTTACGAGTTCGTCGATCTCATCGATTGCGGTTCCGAGCGCCGTGCCAGGAGCAAGATTGAATGAGATGGTCACCGACGGAAATTGCCCCTGATGATTGATCGTGAGCGCTTCAGGAACTAGCGAGAGATGCGAGAACGCACTGAGGGGGACAACGTTCGCCTGGGATGTGTTTGTGGCCAGATTTGCCGCGTTGTTGCCGTTGCGGGCTAACGCGTTAACTGGCGGCGAAAGGGCAGCCGCCGATGGTGTGTACAGAACTGAGGTCGTTGTAGCGTTCGAGCCTGCCGCAGCGGACGACGAAGATGAATAGGAAGTGACCGGACCAGCCCCGGACGTTCCCGAAGAGGCATTCGCCCGAATATAGAGATCGCCCAGGCTAGCCGGATTCTCCTGCCACTCCGGCTGGGTCTCGAGTATCACGTGATATTGGTTGCTCTGAGTGTAAAGAGTATTGATTTGACGCTGCCCGTATGCATCATAAAGCGTGTTGTCGATGGTGGATGGAGCAATTCCCAGGCGTGATGCCGTGACTCGATCTAGAGAGAGGAACAACGATGGTGCGCCGGTTTGCTGGTCGGTAGCTATGTCCTCAATACCTTTGAGTTGTTTCAGTTGGCCGACAAATTTGTTGGTCCATGCATTCAGTTCGTCGCTATTGGGCCCTTCGATCGTGTATTGGTACTGCGTGCGACTGACGCGGTCGTCAACCGTGATGTTCTGGACCGGTTGCATGTAGAGCGTGATGCCGTGCACTTGCTGCAGGTTATTGTTGAGCCTACGAATTACATCGGCGGCGCTCAGTTTGCGCTGTTGGATCGGTTTCAGATTGATGGAAATGCGACCACTATTCAGAGTTGTGTTGGTGCCGTCAGCCCCGATGAATGATGAGAGGCTTTGGACGGCGGGATCCTGCAGAATGAGTTTGGCCAAAGCTTGCTGCTTTTGCGCCATTGCGGAAAAAGAAATCGATTGGGACGCCTGCGAAATGCCTTGAATAACTCCGGTATCCTGCTCCGGAAAGAAGCCTTTAGGAATAACGATGTATAGATATACGGTCAATCCCAAAGTACCAAGCGCGACGAGAAGCGTGATCGTCTGGTACCGCAAAACTATCTTCAGAGTGCGCCCGTAGAAGGCGATCATGCGATTGAAGACATCTTCGGAAACGCGATAAAACCAGGTCTGTCGGGCTTCCGGCCTGCGGCGGAGGATTCGCGAAGACATCATCGGCGTCAGGGTCAAGGACACTACCGCAGAGATGACGATCGTGACTGCCAGCGTGACTGCAAATTCTCGAAACAGCCGGCCAACCACGTCGCCCATAAGCAACAAAGGAATCAGCACAGCGATGAGCGAGACTGTTAAAGAAAGAATCGTGAAGCCAATTTGCCCTGCGCCCTTCAGTGCCGCCTGCAAAGGTGAGTCGCCGTCTTCAATGTAGCGGGAAATATTCTCAACCATTACGATTGCGTCATCCACCACAAATCCCGTCGAGATGGTTAGTGCCATAAGCGAGAGATTGTCGAGGCTATACCCCAGCAGGTACATCACTGCAAAAGTGCCTACAAGGGACACCGGAACAGCGACACTGGGAATAATGGTTGCGTACAGGTTCCGCAGAAACAGGAAGATCACGAAAACAACCAGCCCGATCGTGAGCATCATTTCGAACTGGACATCGTCAATTGATGCCTGAATGCTGGTGGTGAGGTCGGTAAGGGTCGTGATTTTGATTGAAGCCGGAAGGTTCGCCTCAAGCTGAAGCAACAGCGCCTTGATGCTCTTCACAACATTGATAGTGTTCGCTCCAGGCTGCCTCTGGATATTCAAAACGATAGCCGAGGTGCGGTTCATCCAGGCAGCTTGGCGCCTGTTTTCAACGCCGGTCACTACATTTGCTACATCCTTTACCAGAACCGGCGCATTATTCTTCCAAGCAATAGGAATATTGGCGTAATCGCCGGCAACGGTGATCTGATCATTCGCGTCCAGTTGGTAGTCCTGGCGAGGGCCATCAAAGTTTCCCTTTGCTGAATTCACGCTGGCCTGCATCAGGGCGGTGCGGACGTCCTCCATGTTGATGCCGTACGAAGAAAGTGCAACCGGGTTAACCTGGATGCGGATTGCCGGCTTTTGCCCTCCGCTGATGCTGACGAGTCCAACACCGTTGAGCTGCGAGAGCTTGGGCGCGAGCCGCGTATCCACCAGGTCCTCAACCTGGGACAGTGGCATGGAATCTGACGTGATGCCCAACGTGAGCACCGGCGCATCCGCTGGATTGGTTTTGCTGTACACCGGTGGCGAAGGCAAGTCGGAAGGGAGATAGCTCTGCGCGGCATTCATCGCCGATTGCACTTCCTCTTCCGCGACGTCGATATTCAGGGATAGG
Organism: Edaphobacter sp. HDX4; assembly: GCF_036877565.1. Taxonomy (NCBI): domain Bacteria; kingdom Pseudomonadati; phylum Acidobacteriota; class Terriglobia; order Terriglobales; family Acidobacteriaceae; genus Edaphobacter; species Edaphobacter sp. HDX4. The sequence goes on along the minus strand of NZ_JAEDXW010000005.1, from coordinate 196,427 downwards.
TTGAACTGTAAGACGATCACCGACACCCCCCCAGAACTGGTGGAAGTCATCTGGCTGAGGCCCTGGATCTGTCCGAACTGTCTCTCCAGGGGGGCCGTGACCGTGCTGGTCATAACATCGGGACTGGCTCCCGGATATTGCGTCAAGACCTGGATGGTAGGGTAGTCCACCTGCGGCAGCGCGGAAACCGGCAACTGTCGGTAGGCGACAATACCCGCGAGCAGGATGGCGGCCATGAGTAAGGCCGTGGCGACGGGCCGCAAGATGAATATGCGGGACGGGCTCATGGAGCGTTCGTCTCACTGGAAGTTGAGGACAGCTGTGCAGTCGAAACTGTAACGTTGGATCCGTCCTGCAGCTTATCGAAGCTGCTGTTGGCCACGACGTCGCCCGGCTGGATTCCTTCAACCGCTGTCATTCCGGAGTCGGAGACGCCAGGCTTAACGCCGGTCATCTTCGTCTGCTCGTTGTGAATTACATAGACGAAGGCCGTATCCCCATTGTGCTGCACTGCTGAAGACGGAACAAGAACCTGGTTCTGCACGGTTCTAAGCGGCAGGCGCGTGTTCACGAATTGATTCGGGAACAGCGGGTTGTCGCGGTTATCAAACGTGGCACGCAGCTTTACAGTTCCTGTTGTAGTGTCAATTTGGTTATCGATGGTGACCAGCTGACCTGTCGCGAGCCTCGTCTGTTTCTGGCGATCCCACGCCTCTACGGGACGTATGCCATGGCGCATTTCGTCCAGCACCTGATTCAGCTGGTCCTCGGCCACTGTGAAAACGACCGTGATGGGCTGAATCTGCGTGATTACTGCAAGAGCAGTCGTGCCGTTGGCTGTGACCAAGTTGCCGGGATCTATAAGGCGAAGACCTACTCGCCCGGAAATTGGCGACGCGATGTGGCAGTAATCAACTTGGACCTCATCATAGTGAACGACGCCTTGGTCGTATTTCACCGTGCCTTGGTATTGCAGAGCCAGCTTCTGCTGATCTTCGAGCGTTTGACGCGGGATGCCATTGCGTGCCCAGGCCTGTTGATATCGCGCCAGATCCATCTGTGCCTGCGCCAGCAGTTGCTGATCGTGTTCCAACGTGCCCTGTGCCTCTTCCAATTGAGCGACATACGGCCGTGAATCAAGGTCGATCAGCGGATCGCCTTTGCGTACGAGTTGCCCTTCACGATAATGGACGGCAGTAATGACACCTGTGACCTGAGCCGTGATTGTGTCAGTGTAGACGGGAGTTACAGTGCCGATCCCGTCGAGATAGGTCTGAACGTTTCCAAGCCTGGCGGTTGCAGCAGTGACCGGTACGGGACCGTTCGCGCGCAGTGGTGCTGGAATTAAGGCGCGCTCTGAGCGGTGATGAAGGACAGCTGCAAACAAAGCGGCAAACACCGCCAGTACAACAGACCATAGCCCGCGATGACGTTTTTTCGAGACGACGGTTCCGCTGGATAATGGTGTCGGAGCTTCCGTCGCCGCTGAAACCGATTGTTGTGGGTCCATAATCTTCTTCCAGTGAGCCTTCGCATTTCCCTCGAATATCCTCTGAACCGCCTTTGGGAATCGGAGTGAGAAGATATTTCAAAGCTGCTTCATGCGAGAGCTCTCACTCCGCTTTGAGGTGGCTCTCTCTTAACGGAGAGCAAGTTTGGTGCCAATGCATTTGGCGGAAAAACCACGTCATCACCTGCGCTCGCAGCACGGGTTGCGAGTTCATGAGGGAATCGGTGTCGAAATATCGACAGATTGTCTGTGCGGTGTCAGCTTATGCGTTTTGTGGCAGTGTTAATTACGAAGGGGCGACTGTGCGCAATTGATACTAGGGAGATCGGAGAAGTCTCCTCCCAATGCTTTAATCAGCAGCACACTACCGTCCATTCGCCCGCGAAGCATCGGTAGGCTTGGCTGATTGCAGCAGTCGCCTGAAGAGATGTTTCCGGCTTTCATGATTTTCTGTTCGGGTTACTGAGCCGCGCCGGCGCCGTTCCGAATATTGTTCAGACAGCCAGCGAGATGCCGACTGTCATCTCTCTCGTGGATTCTGGCATGGGTGTTGCACTCATGCCGGAATCGGCCGCGAGACAAAGATTCGCGAAGATCATAGTGTGCCGCGTCGCTGACCGCATCCCTCCCTCAGAAATTGGAATGATTGTCGCAAAAGGAAATGGCCTGCCGGCAGTTCAAAGATTCTGCGAGCTTGCTCAGAGTATCTTTCGGATCTGATAGGGAAGCCCCTTCTCGGAAGCCTAATCGAGGTTGCGCGATCGCAAACGGATAGAGACGGTTCGCCGATACGGGACCAGCGATACCGCACGACGTTGACTCACATCATGAGGAATTCGTCTGAAAAGGGGTCTTTCATGCCTGACGGGAACAATACGGGAACATTGTCGATTTGGTGTTTTCAGCCACTTACAAGAAAGGAGTAGAATCGCCTCGGAGATTTATTGCGGGAACTCATCGCTAACTTGCTGATTTTAAATTGCTAATAGAGACATAATCGGACCGCCGACGCCGGCTTTTCAGGGCTGGCCTCGCGGGCAACCAACACTGTTTGATGCCAAAATACAGCCCGGGATACCGACTTTTACCGGCTACACCGGTTCATAATCCCTTTAAATGCGCAGCCGTCCACTTTCAGCACACCTTCACACGGTGAAAGTCGTAGGTTCGAATCCGATCGTCCCCCACGGCCAAGTGGCAATATCGGTTCTTCGTCAAATCCTTCGTCAAATTGCGCGCCAAAGAGGCTCCAAAAACGCCTCTTTGCTCCGAGTTATCCTACAGAAAACAAATGTACTCCATGCTGTACGACCCGCCTGTTAACCGAAGGGTTGTAGGTTCGAGTCCTACCTCAGGAGCATACAAGTCAATCACATACAATTTCCTCCTCTTTCGACTCCGTCAAACTTCGTCAAACTCTACTTCGCACCTTGCATCTGCCGGGGGTAATGCTCGCAGGTTGCGTCCTCTCAAGCCCGTCCTTTCAATTGATGCGACCCATCCATCGAGAGTCGTAATGGCGTGCGAGTTGACGCTCGAACGACACCCTCCTCCAACACCTGGACGTAGACGTAGCCTGTGGTCGTGATGCTCGCGTGTCGCAGCACGCCTTGCGCATCCTTTAACGTACCGTGCGACTGAAGGTGCGTGCCTAGAGATCGTCGCATCGTTGTGCGTGTACGCGACCATGAGCACGCCGAAGTCGCATGCGATGCAGATCGTCCTCAGGACCTCGGACGACGTCGGCAAGACGTGGTCTGAACCCATCACACTCTTTCAGCACCCCGATATGCTCGGCGCCGACCCCAACCTTGTTCTGGACAGGGATCGTGTGCTCGCCTTTTCGACCACCGTGCCAAAGCCCGGCGTAATTGAACGAACGCTGATTTATATGCGCGAGAACAAGGATGGCTTTCACTGGAGCGACGAGGTGCAGATTGCAATGCCGCATCGTTACATCGCGGAAAGATTCATCGCGGATGGCGGTTACCCGACGGCACTCTTGTGATGGGCTATGCCTGGATCTATGGGCCGAGGTGTCCATCCCGGATCGCGAGACCGCCGCCAATAGAAAGGGCTGTTTTTAACAAGTCTCTTGGTGCACATACCGTGGTTGACTGCCAAAATGCCGATTCCAGGGCGGGGGACGATTAGGATGTGGGCGAGCTCATGAGCGATGACATGCTCGGGTTTTGCTGCTTGCCCCAGGCCTGGGTGCAGGATTCCATCTGCCCTGATGTAAGTTATGTGATTTTTCTGGTCGGTCAGAGCGAATGTATATCGACCCGCCGAATCCTGGCCCAGGTGCTGGAGCAGGGATGCCCAGGTTCTGTCGTCACAGGCCATTACCCACGTCCAGCCGCTTGGGTGAGGGAACTGCTGGACGATGGGCTTGATTATCAGATATGTGTCAAAGCAAGCCCTGGGTGTGGGGCTGCCCGGCACTGATCCAGCTTGAAGGGGAACGTAGTTTGGTTGAGCTTGGGCGGGACCAAACGCACAAAAAACAAGGGAGAACATCGCGGGGATGCGATGTATCACTTTCGTATCACAGGCCCTTTTGCTGCGCCTGGTGGATACCCTCGCCTGTGCTTCTAAGCCGTTTGTTTATTGAGGTTATTTGGTGAGAGCGCTGGGGCTCGAACCCAGGACCAACGCCTTAAAAGGGCGATGCTCTACCAACTGAGCTACGCTCTCAGACCACATTTCCAAAATATCACACATCATCGTGCAAAATGATCGACTCAGAATGTGTTGCGCTCTCTGAAGCTCCAGTGTGACGTGCCAGTTACCTGTTAGCCTCCAGTACTTGTCCGGAGACTTTATTGCTGTGACTTGACGGAGGGATGCGGCAAACCTTTACTGCGACATTGCTGTAAGCGCAAGGGAAGGCGGTAATTGCCTGACGTGCGAGCACAACCCAGCTCACGCCAGCGGGGCGTAGCAGAGTAAGGCGATCACGGTCGCTGCGCTCACTCAGTCGGGCCTGCAGGCTTTGTCCAACTTCCCATGACTTCGTTAGAGACGGAGTGATGGCAGCCTCCCCTCCATCTTTGGAGTAGTCAGGCAATGCGCTTCGTTCAGCGATCGCCCGAAACGACTGCGCGTCTTCGCCAGGCTTGGTGATGTAGTCGGAATCGAGTGCGAACAGAGCGTCTTTCGGCGTATTGCGTCGGATCCAGTCGAAGGCTTGAACCCAAGGGTTGTTTTGCTGTCTGTTCGGAAGCTCAATGTGAGCGGAGGATGGAAATGTCTGGCGTTCCGAGAAGAACATAATCGTCGCCAGCAATCCAAATGTTGCAACCCAATGCAGCTTCCTTTTTCCAAGCCAGACTGATAGTTGGGCACCTACAAACAGAATCATCACCGTGTAGATGATCTGAAAAACTCTCAGAGGCTGCAGGCGTGCCACAAGCAGGTTTTCGGCATGCGGAGTGGCAAACAAGAGAGCGACGAGTACAGAGGCAAAGCCAGCCGTAATGCTCATGCGGGCCAGAGCGATTCGTGCTGGGTTATTGCCTCTTCTCGCACGTGCGAAGGCGGTAAATCCAAGGATCAGCATCGGCCCGGCGAGGCCCATCCACTCATACCAGTGCCACTGGCTGAGAAACCAGTAGTATCGCGACATTGCAACCTGTCGATAGTCCGAACTTTCAGGGGCACCAACTATACGCAAAATCGAGCCGACGACCACAGAAGCCATGCACAGAACCCCGGTTGACAGTAGCCAGATTCTGCGCCCGGGAACAGCCCCTGCAACCAGCGCGAGGATACTGCCAAAACCATATGCCGCCATCAGTGGGTGCATAAGTCCGGCGATCAACATCAAAGCGCCGACCTTCGTCAGCGACGATACGTCATGTTCTTCGTGCCGCCGCCACTTCATCATGAATTCGAGCGCATAGTAGAGCGCCAGCAGGATACAGGGTGTAGAGATGCTTCGCGCCGTGACATAAGGATCCATCAGCATCAACGATGTCCCCGCGACGGGCAGTGCGAGCCACGTCGCGAGCAAAGTCACAGATCCCAGGCGAGCCGTCCCTTCGAAGCATCGCTCCGCCAGAAGCCATCCAGACCATAGCGTGGCCCAGGTCGCCGCAAGATATGTCATCAGCAATATGGTTTGGAGCCCAAGGCCCGATGCTCTAACGGCCAGAGCCAGCATAGGAGCGAAGATCGAAAACCGCAGATGGCCTAAGACAAATCCGGACTGGTATGGATACATGCCCGGTTCCAGTACTCGCTTCACCCCGGCCAGATACAGGCCACCGTCTTCGGCGAAAGGATGGTATCCATGAACCAAAAATGCAAAAAACGTAAGGGTACTTACAACCAGCATCGCTCTCCCGCGGTGCGTGCGAAAGGGAGCATCTGCACTGGGTTGCGAAAGCGACACTACCGAGGTTGCCAAAGGTTCAATACTCCAGGGTTTGATATTCCAACGAACCCATAACAAGCGAAAAATAGCTTGCCACAAGGATCGACAGGCAACTTTGCCGTAGATTTAAGACGTATTCTCGGGCGTTCTGGTCTACTCGGTCGCAAAAGAATAGTGACGTTACAATGGAGAAAGTACACATCTACTTGACTTAGCTTGTCACGATCCAATCTTTGTAGACTTCAATGACCCAGACGCGCTCCCGTAATCTTGCCAAGACTATCCCCGGCCTCCTGGTCAGCGCATTTTTTCTCTGGTACACGTTTCGCGGGATTCACCCCTCGGCATTTCGCGCTCTTAGTCTCGTGCATCCGGTCTGGATCGCGGGGGTAATAGGTTTCACTCTCGTTGGATATACTCTCCGCTGTGTTCGCTGGGCTCGTATGTTGCAGTCTACGAATGCTCGTTTTGCTACATGCGCGCGCGTGCTCATGATCTCCCTCGCAGCGAACAATATCATGCCGCTGCGGATCGGGGACATTATGCGGATCTTTACTTACGCACCGGATCTTGGAGTGGCGCCTTCTGCTATCTTCAGCACGGTGATCCTTGAGAAGCTGCTGGACGTCTTTGTGGTAGGCCTCATATTTGTACGAACAATGGGGGCCGACCTGCCCCGCAATATCCGGAATGGTGCTGACGCCGCTCTTTTGGTCTCCGTGGCTGGCCTTTTGGTTTTGATGTTCGGAGCTGGCAAACTGGAGATGCCTGTTCGGAGGTTTTTCTCCGCTTTGCCGAGAAATAAACTTGTCGACAAGTTAGAACATTGGCTGCTTCTGGCAATTACCACGCTTCGACAGATGGGAGTCAGGGGGAACGTTGTGCTCCTGCTCCAGAGCTTCGTCATCTGGTTTTGCGAGGGAATGATCTTTGTTTCGGCCATCCACCTGGTGGGACTCCAGACCGACATGCTGGGGCCGTGGGAGGCCGTCTCGTTCGCTAACCTGTCTTACATGTTGCCAAGCTCTCCCGGCGCCATTGGACCCTTTGAATGGGCCGTCAAGACGGCGCTTGCGAGCCATGGAACCCCTCGTGCTATGGCGGCGGTCTTTGGATTGGCGATCCATGCCTGGATGCTGGTCTCTGTGACTGGAGCAGGAGGACTGATCTTCCTTATCCACCGTCTTAGAATGCATAAGCATACGCCGCTGCTCGAAGAGATTGAGACGCTGCCGACAGAGCTTCCGTGATAGAACCCCTGGTTCTCACTTTGTAGTGCGAAGCGCTACCCGGCTTTTCGCAGCCAAGTGGGAACGGAAGCGTCTGTTCGGCGATGCCGTCACGTAAACTTAAACAAAACACAATCTAAGCGGTGGTTTCGAACGCATGTATCGCACAGTGCAACAAGCTCTCCTCGCCTGTATCCAGAGCATCCTCGCGCAGAAGTATGACATTACTCTCGCAAACCTCGTTGTAGAGCAGCCTCCTTCCATCGCGCTCGGTGAGCTGGCGCTGCCGGTTGCCTTCGAACTGGCGAAGAGGCTTCGCAAAGCGCCGCGTGCGATTGCTACAGAATTGGTGACGGAGCTCTCATCTGATCTGCCGGAGGGAATCGTTTCAGTGGAGGTAGCCGGAGCAGGCTATCTGAACATTCGACTGGACCGTGCTGCGATTGCTCGCAGTATTGCCGGCGATAAGCATGCTGATGTTGGCGGCCCGGGATTCCGTCTGGTAGAACACACAAGCATCAACCCCAACAAGGCAGCCCATATCGGTCATCTCCGCAATGCAATACTTGGTGATACCTTCCAGCGCTTGCTCCGCTCCGACGACTACAAGAGCGGATATGAGGTCGGTGTTCAGAATTACATCGACAATACCGGGGTCCAGGTTGCAGATGTCGTGGTCGGGTTGGTGCGCCTTGAGGGTCTTGATCTTGCGGGAACACGCAAGCTGCTGGCAGATCTTCAGGCAAGAGGTCAACGCATTGATTTCTACTGCTGGGACCTTTACGCCCGAGTTTCGCAATGGTATACAGCGGATGAAGCCGAAGTGGCTGAGCGGAAGCAGCTTCGTCTGGAGACGCTTCACGCGATCGAGCATGGCGGCAATGAGACCGCGGAGATCGCCGACATTATTGCAACTGCGGTGCTGCGAAGACATCTGGAGACGATGGCTCGTCTCTCCATTGAATATGATTTTCTTCCCAGAGAGAGCGAGATTCTTCACCTCCATTTCTGGGACGCCGCCCGCCAATTGATGATCGAGAAAGGCGTTCTCTATCTGGAGACGGAGGGCAAAAACAAGGGCTGCTGGGTCATGCGGCGCGCACCGGTAAACGGCGCGAGTTCAGCGCAGGAGACGAGCGAAGGGCCCGATGAGGATGCGAAGGTCATTGTTCGGTCCAACGGAACTGTCACTTACGTCGGCAAGGACATTGCTTATCATCTCTGGAAGTTCGGTCTGTTGCCGGGGAAAGACTTTGGCTACAGGAGATTTCGCGAGTATCCAACGCACACCTGCTGGATTTCGACGGATGGAGAGAGCGATCCCGGACATCCGGTCTTCGGTCGGGCGGATGCTATTTACAACGTGATCGATTCCCGCCAGAACGATCCACAGACGCAGGTCGTGCAGGCTCTCCGCGGGATGGGGTTCACGGAAGAGGCTGATCGTTACACGCATTTCTCCTACGAGATGGTGGCGCTGACTCCGCGCTGTGCGCTCGATCTGGGTTATGCGGTGAGCGAGGAGGATCAGAAGCGGGCTTATATCGAGGTGAGCGGCCGCAAGGGATTCGGAGTTAAGGCCGACGACCTGCTGGACCGTCTGATTGCTGCTGCGAGGACTGAAGTGGATGCTCGCCATCCGGATCTACCGGAGGATCAGCGGGAGACGATCGCTCGCCAGATCGCCGTCGGAGCGCTGCGCTACTTCATGCTGCGATATACGCGAAACACTGTGATTGCGTTTGACTTCAAGGACGCGCTGTCTTTCGAAGGCGAGACGGGGCCGTACGTGCAGTATGCGATCGTTCGGGCGGCCAATATCTTCCGGAAGGCGAATACCACGGCCGAGGCTTCGCTGGCAGCTTTTGCCGGCCTCGAGCTGAACGGGCTTCTGGACAGCGAAGAGGGAAGCGCAGTCTGGGAGACCTGGCTGCTGGCGTCGAAGCTTACCCTGATGATCGAGCAGTGCATCGCTACTTCAGAGCCGGCTTACCTGGCCCGGTATGCCTTCCAGCTGGCGCAGCAGTTCAATAACTTCTACCACCGGCACCACATCCTGAACGAGACGGACCCCACGAAGCGCAGCCTTTATCTTGCGACGGCCGCGGTGGCTCAGCGGGAGATGGTGCGGGCGCTCGGGTATCTCGGCATCGAGGCGCCGGAACGGATGTAGGGAGCGCAGTCTGCGCATGGTACCCCTCCCCCGTAAATTGCGCAAAATATTGAAAGCATTAGAGATAAGGGTGGACCTCCTGTTCTCAACAGGTCTGCTGGCAAAGGGTGAGCCCTGGAGAATCTCTCCAAGGCCCATCTTCTTAAATTCTATTGAACGGGGTGGAATTGACCGGCGAATGGATCTGCTTGCGTTCGTTCGATTTAGAGGATTGGGGGCTTGACAGGAGAATCACACGAGACGAGGTCGCTGGTTTGTCGGGGTTGTGATCGAGAACTTGCTACCCTACGGAGGCTCTGGAGATAAAAAAGGCCCGGACTCACAAGGAGTCCGGGCCACTTGTTGAAGGTTAGAAGTGATACCGCATGGACAGCTGCATCTGTCTTGGGTTGGACCGGATCGGCGTACCCTGGTTGTTGATGTTGCCGAAGCCAGATGCGGTCAAGTTGGTGATGTTGTTCCCAGGATTTCCCCAAGATGCGTGATTGAACACATTGTCAGCATCAGCCCGGAAGTTGATCTGATGCTCGTGCCAGATGGTGAAGTCCTTGGTGACGGAGGCTCCAAAGGTCTGGAAGCCAGGTGCACGTTCGGACCCGACACGGGCGGTACCGAAGGTACCGATCGCAGGCTGACCGTATGCGCAGACACCGTTGTCGACGCCCGGCGTAGTGCAGGGAGTCGCTGACGGATCGGTTCCAAACCAGTTGGTTATCGAACGATTGACCACCTTGATCTTTCGATACTGATTTGGACGCTGGGCTCCGCTGTTTACTTGCGAGTTGTTGGATGCGCTGAGGGTGGTAGGGAAGCCAGAGTAGGCGACACCTGTCAGGCTGGCCTTCCATCCTCCCACGACCTCATCCAGGAAGAGTGGCATGTTCGCACCGTACTTGCGACCACGACCAATCGGAAGATCATAGACGAGATTGAAGTTGACAGCGTTGCGAACGTCCTGACCCGTGGGGCCGTAGTCAAGGCCGAGGTTGTAGACGTTTTCGGCATAAGCACTCGGATTGTTGATGCCCGGAGCGCCGTAGAAGCCAAGGCTGTTGGTCATGGCGCGGCTATAGGTGTAGTTTGCGGTGTACTGCAGACCATGGGACAGACGCTGACGGAAGGTCGTCTGGAGGGCGTTGTAGTTCATCATTGCGTTGGAGTCGGTGAAGCGGATGGTGCCGGTGTAGCCTACACCCGGAGTGTCCTGGTAGGGAGACTTGGGGCACCCAGCTGGCTGTGGCGAGCCGGCGGCCGGAAACGGCTGAACAACTCCATTGATGACGCATGGAGCTGGAAGCTGATTGCGCCGGTTTGCGGTGATGAGGTGAGCGCCTGACTCGCCCACATAGCCGATCTGGAAGGAAGCCGTGTTGCTGAGCTGGTACTCGAGGGTCAAGCTGTACTCGCTGATGAAGGCAGGCTTGATCTTCTTGTTCCAGACGTTATAGACGACGCCAGATGCTCCGCCTGTGCCGCTTGCAGTTCCGAATCCGCTCTGCACGGCGAAGAACTGACCAGGGGCCCCGGTTGTCGCATTCGACTGAAGACCAGTAGCCTGGTAGGAGCCCTGGAAGGGAAGGTTGGTGGTCATACGGAGATTCGCACCGGTTCCTTCCATGAAGTTCTGGATTCCGTATCCGCCGCGCACAACCAGGCGAGGAGTTGACTGCCAGGCGAAGCCGATACGGGGCATAACGCTACCGTAGTAGGGGTCGACGAGTGCCCGATTGTATCCAGCGGCCTTGGCCTGCGCAGAGCCAGCCAGCAGGATGACCGATGGATTGGCCGGATCGATCGTTGACATCTTATTGTTGACCTCGTAGATCGGCTGGACGTACTCATACCGAACGCCGAGATTGAGCGTGAGGGTTGGGGTGACCTTCCAGTCGTCCTGAGCGAAGTAAGCATCACGCCAGGAGCGCATACCGACCGGTCCGGAGACACCACCCTTGCTGACAAATCCAGCGCGGTTCAGGACGAAGTCAGCTCCGGTATATCCGCCGGTTGTTCCGTTCGCGGTTCCGGCGCCCAGGTAGTAGAAGCCACCCATAGAGCCGTCGTTGCCGGGATAAAAGTTGTTCTGCTGCTGGCGGAGGAACTGGGCACCGAACTTGAAGGTGTGCCGGTTCTTGGACCAGGTCAGGTTGTCTCCGTAGAGAAAGGTGTTGAGGGTGTAATTAGTTCCGGCGTTGGAGTTACCGATGGTAGTGAAGTCGCTCGATCCGTTGGAGGCCTGAATGCCCTGTGGGCTGGCGGAGTTCGCCATTGTGAGGCCCGAGAAGCCTGCAAATGGTTGACCGCCCGGGATGCCGAGGAGGCTGTTGCCGTTCAAACCGAAGGCGCCGGTGGGGTCGAGCGTGACGGCTCCGTTGTTCTGAATACGGGTATAGCCAGCACGGAACTCATTAACGATCGAGGAACTGAACTGGTGAACTTCGTTGATGGCTACTCCCCGGAAGGGGAAGGTTGGGGCGCTGTTGAAGCTGGTCGGTAAGGCGCTCAGAGTGGTCTGTCCGCTGTCCATCTGGGAGTAGCGAACGAACATGTTGTCCTTTTCACTGAGCCTATAGTCGACCTTTACATCGAACTGGTCGCCATAGTTCCGCTGCTTCTGGAGCCCATGGTAGTTGTTCACGGTTGGCGTGCCAGCGTTTGGAGCAGCGTTGGGAAGCGGATAAAGCTCCGGGTGCGCAAAGAGGTACTGTGCGGCCGGGTTGACCACGGGAATCTGGTTGTTGACGTAGGCGGGGAGACCAGGCTGCGTCGCGTTGTAGAGCTGAACGGTCTTGCTGTTCATGATCTTCGGATCGAGGAGTTCGGAGAAGTCTCCCTGGCGCATCTTTTGGGTATAGACGCTTGCAACGGACTGACCGCCGGAGTGGAAGCGGCCCCCTTGATAGTCGACGAAGAAGAAGAGCTTATCCTTAATAATCGGACCGCCGAAGGTTCCGCCGAAGAGGTTGCGGGTGTAGGAGTTTTTCGCAACGTGAGTGAAGTTGTTCTTCCAGCTGTTGGCATCGAGGTTGTAGTTGCCAAGGAAGTAGAAGGCGCTTCCGTGCCAGTTGTTGGTTCCGCTCTTGGTCTGGTAGATGACGTCGCCGCCGTTGACGTTGCCATACTCGGCGCTTGCGTTGGAGGAGATGACCTGGACCTGAGCGATGGCGTCGACATTAGGAACATAGCCGATGATGTCGTCCAAGGTCTGGTTGATGTTCATACCATCCAGAAGGTATTGATTTGCCTGCTGGCGGTTTCCATTGACGGAGACGGAGGCGCTGCTGCTGCCGCTGTTGGGGTTGTTGCCGCTGAGCGGACCGGAGACGGCTGCGTTGCTGACGAAGCTGTTGGGCTGAGTGCTAACCGAGCCGGGAAGGAACATGGTGATGGCGGTCAGGTTACGGCCGACGAGAGGAATGTTCTGAATGGCGCGCGTGTCGAGTGTCGTCGCGAGTGTGGGGTTCTCGGTGTTGATGAGAGGAGCGACCTCGGCTTCGACCGATACCTTCTGCTGCTGGTTCTCGAGACCGAGTTTGCCATCGATCTTGGCGTTCTGGCCGGTTTCAAGCGAGAACGGACCGTAGGTTGACGTGGCAAAGCCCGCCGCCGTGATCGTCACCTTGTACTGGCCGATCTGGAGGAAGCGGATGTTATAGATACCGTCGTTGTTCGTCGTGGCCTGGGTGGCGACGTTGGTCTCAACGTTGGTTGCGGTGACGGTGGCGTTCGGAACCACGGCGCCGGAGGGATCCGTCACTGTGCCGTTGATGCTGCCTGTGATCGTCTGCGCTCTGGATACAGCACAACATACGACCAGGAGAAGGACGGCCAGAATACTGAGTCCTATGGGTTTTCGTTGCATCGATAGTCTCCTCGAAAGGTTCGTTCTACGTGAGGTGTTTGCTCTACGGCTGCGCGTTGGGGAAGAGAGTCGCTTGAATCCCATTGGTTTGTCTCCGGGCCAATACGGACTTCGCTCTACCCAACCATTGTTTTGTGTCTTCGACCGTGAGATCGTCTTGGACCATGCTGCTATGCCATGAGGCTTCCAGCAGTGGTGGTGTTCGGCTGCGGTTCCTCCTTGTTCCTGGATGATGAGGCCATTCTCTCGATGGCAGCAGGAGCACTCTGTGGATTTCGTGAACCCGCATTGTGATCCCTGCCGTGTGGGAATGTCCATTGAAAAACTTCGAATTTGTGACCAGACGCGCTCGCCTGGATGACCCCGAAATTTGCGTTCCCGGCATCAACGTCACAGACTCCAAGAGACTTAGTGAAAAGATTGCGAGTCTTGCCTAGGTTTGTCGCAGCGGGGAGCCGGGGCGCTGGATGGCAGCGCGCAGCGGACTGGTCGTGTAGTTGTCTGTACAACGGTGCGTTCGAAGGTGCGACCAAAGAAGCCTCCGTACTGAACCTAAACCCGGGGTAGGCGAAAGCCTGCTCAAAGCAAAACGGCCGTCGTATCCGTAGCCTCAGGGACGGACCGACATTGAGAAATGGAAGATATTATTTGGATCGTAACGCTTTTTGACCCCTTGAAGGAAGGGATAAAGTCCTTTGTCCCCGTAATAAAGTTGGGGCCAGAAGGGATAAGCCAGCATGTCGGCGTCTGGGTAGTTGATATAGCAGCCCTCGTATTGCTGATTCGGATAGGGGGTGCCTTTGTGCGGCTCCTCGACATCTGGGCCGGAGTAGAGGTCAGCGTAGAAGTCATGCATCCACTTCAGCCGTGCGGCGTCGTCGGCTGGGTTCTGCCAGTAGGTTTGGAACTGGAGCTTCATGACGGAGGCCCGCTGGGGGATGGAGGTCTCTTCGGCGAGCGCTGGACGATTGACGGCACCGCCGTAGGAGTCGACGGCGAGAATTCCGCTGAGCTCAACTCCGGGAACCTCGAGGGTGAGGTGCTTATAGATGGTGCGAGCTTCGGCGGAGGTGAAGTTGCGCTTCATGTAGCAGGATTTGTACTTGGCCCGGGTTCCACCACCTACGCCTCCACGCACCGTGGCTTCAAACCAGGGAACGATGTTCATATGGGCGTCGGTGCAGGTGACGGGAGTGCCATCGGGCATCTTGCGAACGGAGACCTTGCCTGCATCGGGACCATGCCTCTGACCCATGTGCTCGGGTTCGGCGACGAGGGGCTTGCAGGGCTTGAAGAGCTCGACGAACTCCTTGAGGGGACCGAGGTCTTTGCAGGTTCCATCGGGATTGCAGAACTGTGCGGAGATTCCGACGCGCCCTGAGGATCGGTGGGAGAGGCCCATAAAGGTGAACATGCCCCAGGTATCGGGATCCTGACCCCGGGTCTCGAGGTAGTGTCCGTAGGTTGTCAGGATGGTCTCGAATCGCTCCGGTGTCATGTCTTCCCAGGGGAAGGACATGCTGATGTTGGCGACCTCGACCGGCGCGACCGGAAGCTTGTCGAAGTAGTAGCCGGTGATGACGCCGAAGTTGTTGCCTCCGGCTCCGCGACAGGCGCGGAAGAGGTCGGGGTCGTGGTTCTTGTCGACGCGACGCGAGGAGACGTGTCCCGAGGCATCGACGGTGACGATGTCGACGGCTGAGAGCCAATCGACGGTGAGGCCCTGAAGGCGGCTGAGAACGCCGTAGCCTCCGCCGGAGATGTGGCCGCCGGCACCGACTCCATAGCAGGATCCGCCGGGGAGAGTAACTCCGTATTCCTTATAGAGACGATTGTAGGCATCGCCGAGACGGGTTCCCGGGCCGATCTTGTAGGTGTGTCCGCTTCCTGAAGGGTCCATTTGGTTCAGGAGGCTGACATCGAGCAGGACGCCGCCTGGATTGTTGCAGACAAAATCCTCGTAACAGTGACCGCCCGACCGGATGGTGGGACGAAGACCGGCTCGCACAGTTTTCTGAAGCGTCTCAGCGACATCGCTGGCGCTCTCGCAGACCTCGATACGGCCTACGGAGTCGGCGTCCGAGACAGGCCATCTCCAATTGTTGCCCTTCTGCAAAGCCTGGAAACGAGGGTCCTGCCGTGAAACGGTAGTAGACATGCTGCTCCTTGCAAAACATTGGGTGGCTCGACGGTGATGCCACCGCACTCCGAAGTGCTATCCCGCCAAAAAGTGCAATTGAGGTACAGAGAGGCCAGAGACACAGTGAAGAGAGACAATCGTTCCAACTGGTTGTAAGTTCCTGAGTAGCTTGATTTTCATCTTACTGAAACAAAGAAGTCAATCGGGCATATGTCCTACATGTTTATGGGGTCCGGAGCAAAGGTGGAGGGCCGAATGACGTGTCATCGCGCGCTTTGAATTGTCCTGGACGGTTTGAGATGATTCGCGTCTCTATGAGACGGATGATCTTCGCTTTTGGGTGAGTCTCGAGACGAAGTAAAAGGGAAGGCCTGCAGCAGCGATCAGCATGGAAAACGTGAGTGCGGGAATGCCGGCGACGGTCTCGGTTCGAGAGGCGTAGAGCGCATAGAACGTCAGGGCGGCTGGGCAGAGGCCCAGAAGGACGGGAACCCAGTTTGGTCCGGGGATCCGGAATGGGCGGGGGAGGGAAGGCTCGTTGCGGCGCAGAAGGATGAGGGCGACGAATTCGAGGATCATCGAGAGGCCGTAGAGGACCAGGTCGATGGTGATGAGTCGCTCGAAGGGAAGGCCGAGGGCAAGGGCCCAGCAGATACCGCAGGCGAGGACAGAGACCCAGGGAGCTCCATTCGAGAGTCTTTTGGTGAAGACCTGAGGGAGGAATCCATCCTCTGCCAGAGCGTGGGGGAGGCGTGTGTAGGAGAGAGTGAGATTGCTAAAGGTGCCGAAGTCGTCGAGCGAGCCGGCTAGGACGATGGAGACCGCCAGCAGGGAGCCGCCGAGGACATGCCCGGCGTCGACCCAGGCTCCGGTCGAGAATCGTTCAGCCGGAATGCCGGCCCAGGCGACCGCCGCGATGGGAACGATGTAGGTCAGCATGACCATGATGGCAGCCAGCAGGATGACGCGGGGATAGTTTCGTTGCGGGTTCTCGACCTCGTTGGCGATGGTGGTGGCGTTATCCCAGCCCATGTAGTTCCACATTGCTACCAGGATGGCTGTGGAGAATGCCTTGCCGTGCGGGGCTGAGAGGTTGGCGTGTCCTCCGAAAGGGCCACTGGCTGCATGCATTCCGGCGAAGATTGCGCTGGTGATGAGGATGAGGAATGGAGAGATCGCGATGAGCCACAGGCGCACGGAACCTTCTCCGACGGCAGCCGCTCCGCGCAGGTTCCATAACATCGCAGCGACTACGACCGCCAGTTCCAGCGCTATAGCACGGTGGCCGCGGGTAAGCGATGGGGCGAGATGCTCCAGGTAGAGGACGAAGGTCGTAGGGTAGATGGCCATGTCGAAGACGGAGGCCGCAAGGGAGAGCCAGGCTTCCTGGAAGCCCCAGAAGGGACCCATCGCCCGCCGGACCCAGGCATAGAATCCGCCTTCCGCGGGAACCGCCGAGGCGAGTTCGCCCAGCATGAGGGCCGTAGGGAAGCTCCAGAAGAATGGCAGCAGAAACAGAAGCCAGAGGGCATGGCCATATCCACCGAAGCCGATAATGTCTTCGAGATCGTAGGGGCCGCCGGAGACCATGAAATAGGTCGCGGCGAGCAGCGGGATGAGACGAAGCTTTTTTATCCGGCCGCTGGATGAGCCTGCCACTGACTTCGCGATGGGCATAGGTGATGGAATCTATCCTACCGTCCTCGCACTTCGCGGATGAGCGGCCGTGATGAATTTGAGCGGTGTTGCACTTCATTTGCCGTGCGCTGCTTTCGATGGAAAAATCGTAGGGCAGTGAATTGAGCCCAACGCCGGCTGGCCACAGATGGTCGGCTGGAGAGATCGCATGAGGAAGAAGACATGCTGGAAGATCTAAAGAAGGCCACGCTTGAGGCCAATCTGGAGCTGGTTCGTCGGGGTCTTGTGCTCTACACGTTTGGAAATGCCAGCGGAATCGACCGCAGCCAGGGCCTGGTGGTCATCAAGCCGAGCGGTGTGGACTATGACGCTCTTAAGCCGGAGCACATGGTGGTCACCGACCTCTCCGGCAGAATCGTCGAAGGCGATCTGAACCCCTCGAGCGACCTGAAGACGCACCTGGAGCTCTATAAAGCTTTTCCGAGTATCGGTGCGGTTGTGCATACCCACAGCGAGAACGCCACAGCCTGGGCACAGGCCGGACGTGAGATCCCAGCGCTGGGGACAACGCATGCCGACTACTTCCATGGCCCGGTGCCGTGTACGCGCGAGCTGACGGATGACGAGATCAACGGCGACTACGTTCTGAACACGGGTACGGCCATCATCGAGCGGTTCAAGAACATCGATCCTATGGCTGTCCCGGCGGTTCTCGTCGCGGGTCACGCCCCCTTCGCCTGGGGTAAGGATCCTCACGATGCGGCGCATAACGCCGTAGTGTTGGAGGCCGTGGCCAAGATGGCCTTCATGACGGTCCTGCTGAATTCCCAGTGTGGCGTCTCCAATGCTTTACTGGATCGGCACTACTTCCGCAAGCACGGTGCGAAGGCGACCTACGGGCAAAGCAACCCGGCTGAAGCAAAGAACTAAAAGAGATCCGGATTACCAGAGGGTGGGGAAGATGGCAGTTGTAGCGGGTGTGGATTTTGGAACACTGAGTGTGCGCGTGACCCTGTTGGACTCGGAGCGCGGCCGGTTGGGAACTGCGGTCGCAGGTTATCCGCTCCATCGAAGACGTGAGGACCCTGATTATGCGACGCAGTCGCACGCCAATCAGATGGATGCGCTGGTTAAGGCCACGCGAGAGGCACTGCAGCTGACCGGCGTACACGGCGAAGATGTACTGGCGATGGCGCTGGATACCACCGGCTCGAGTGTGGTCATGGTGGATGAGGCACTGCAGCCGCTGGATGATTACTACCTCTGGTGTGACCATCGTGCTCATCTGGAGGCACAGCAGATTACGGCAAAGGCTCACGAGATGAAGCTGGAGGCGATCGACTGGTGCGGCGGAGTGTATTCGCACGAGTGGGGCTGGGCGAAGCTGCTGCACTGGTTGCGCCATGCCGACGATGCCAAGCGAGCGAAGTTTGCGACTGCTCTCGAACACTGCGATATGGTGGCGGCCACGCTTACCGGTATCAAGAGCCCTGATCAGGTGAAGCGGAGCGTCTGTGCGATGGGCCACAAATGGATGTGGAATCCAAAGTGGGGAGGCCTGCCGGCAGAGGAGTTTCTGGTCGCGGTCGACCCTCTCTTCCAGGGCGTGAGAGAGAAGATCGGTGGCGAGTACCTGACGTCCGACCATATCTATGGAGGGTTGAGCGACGAGTGGGCGACGGAGATGGGGCTGAAGTCCGGGATCCCGATCCCGGTCGGCGCCTTCGATGCTCACTGGGACGCTCTGGGTGCGGGATGTAAAGAAGGAGACGTCGTCAACGTCGTCGGCACGTCGACGTGCATCATCGCAATGGCTGGCGAGACGGAACTGGTTCCAGGCGTATGCGGGGTCGTGCCGGGCAGCGTAAATCCCGAACTGACGGGCATTGAAGCGGGACTGTCAGCGGTGGGAGACATCTTCGAAAGCATCGCCAGGCGAGCAGGAACCACGGTGAAAGAGCTTGCCCAGGGTCTGGAGTCCTATAAAGCTGGCCAGACAGGACTGCTGCGGATGAGCTGGGATAACGGCGATCGCACCGTTCTGGTGAATCCGGAGCTGGGCGGGGTGACGCTGGGGTGGAACCTCGTGCACACGGCTCAGGATGAGCTGTTTGCTGCTATCGAGGGGACCGCCTTTCATACCCGCATCATCCTCGAACGCATGGCCGAACACGGCGTACCGGTGGAGCGTGTCATCAATGGAGGAGGCGTTCCGCAGAACAATGCCGTCCTCAACCAGGTCTACGCCGACGTCTTCAACAAGCCGGTTCTCGTGCCGGATGGAACTCCCACCAGCCTTGGCTCGGCAATCCTCGCGTTTGTGGCTGCCGGCGTCTTCCCGTCCATCGAGGACGCCCAGCGCAAGCTATGCCTGCCCTTCAGAACGTTCGATCCGGAGCCCAAAGCTGCTGCCCGATACGAACAGCTCTATCACCTCTACAGGAAGCTTTACTTCGCTCTCGGCTCCCGGGATGCCAAACCGGTGGCCCTGGGAGAGGTTCTCCCGGAGCTGCGTCATATCGCGAAGCAGGCCAGGGGCGACGAGTAGTTTCGCGATCTGGAGAAAGATTCAAACTCCACAGGTGATGAATTAGATACGCATCTAGTTGAACTTGATATATGAGCTTTTATCTCGCTCAAACTAAACATCTTGCAGGAATGGATTCGTTGCTCGCTCTTCACCGATTGTGGTGTCGGGTCCATGCCCTGGGATGACCTTAGTAGCGTCTGGAAGGGTGAGAATCTGATCCCGGATGGAGTGGATGAGCTGCCGGCTATCGCCTCCGGGCAGATCGGTACGGCCCACGGATCCTGCAAACAGGGTGTCGCCGGCGAGGAGCAGCGACTGTTCTGGAATATAGAGGCAGATGCTGCCCTGGGTATGGCCCGGGGTAAAGAGAACCCTGCCTTTGATGTCGCCTGCTGAGATAGTCTGGGCGTCCGAGAGGGGCGCATCGGGAGGTGCGACCTCAGGAGTGGGCATACGGAGCCAAGATGCCTGAAGGTCCATCATCTTCACCAAGGGAAGATCGTTCTCGTTGTAGAAGATGGGAGCGCCGGTGAGTTGTTTCAGCTTGTGTGCTCCGGCGATGTGATCGATGTGGGCGTGGGTGATGATGATGGATGTCACCTTGAGGCCATGACGATCGAGAATCTGCTGGATCTGGGGGATATCGTCGCCGGGGTCGATCACGATCGCCTCGCGCGTATTTTCGTCACCGAGGATGGAGCAGTTGCACTGGAGAAGGCCGACTGGGATCGTCTCTTGGATCATAAGACAAGAGTACAGTCCGCAAAAGAAAGACGCAGGCGGATTGCCTGCGTCTCTGATTCCGATGAGTTCCGGTTACTTCTTGGCTGGCGTGCTCTGCTGCTGCTGGGTGGTCGGATGACCGGAGAGAACGGATTTGTCAGAAGAACGCGACAGAAGAATGGTGAGACCGATGGAGGTCAACATGAAGATAACCGCCGAGTAGGTGGTCAGGCGTGTCAACAGGTTGGCTGCGCCGCGGGGTCCAAAGGCAGTCTGTGAACCCTGTCCACCGAAGGCTGCGGCGAGATCAGCCGACTTGCCTTGCTGGACCAGAATGACTCCAACGATAAAGATGGAAACCAACACGTGCAGAATGACAAGAACGATGATCATCGGAGAAAGGACTGCCTTCTGAAGAATGTTTGGATTGGTGCGGAGGAGGGGACTTGAACCCCTATGCCTTGCGGCGCAAGCACCTCAAGCTTGTGCGTCTGCCAATTTCGCCACCTCCGCGTTGGCTCTGCACTGCAGGTCCAGATAGAGCGGTGAGCAATCCGAAAGTTAGTATAGCATTCCTTTCCGGCCGTGGGTGTATGTCGCTGATGCCAGATGGGAATCCGGGTGGATAACGATAGAATTTTGATTCCTTCATTTAACGAAGTTCTTCGGGAGGTCGTAGATGCGGACTGCAGTAATGGCAGTGCTTATGGTGGGAGCGGTGATTGGGGGAGGCCCAGGGATGATGAGGAGTGATGCCGTTCTGGCATCACCGACGAAGGCTCCATCGGGCGAGCATAAGTGGGCGGTCGTCCTGCATGGCGGAGCAGGCGTTATTGAACGCAAATCGATGAGCGCAGAGACGGACGCTGCGTACCGGGCGGCGCTGAAGGCGTCGCTGCAGGCGGCGGCGGATGTTCTTGAGCGGGGTGGGACGTCGATGGATGCGGTGGAGGCTGCTATCAAGCTGATGGAAGACAATCCCATGTTCAACGCAGGCAAAGGAGCCGTTTTCACTGCCGATGGGAAGAACGAGCTGGATGCAGCGGTGATGGACGGTGCGACCATGAACGCCGGTGCGGTAGCAGGAGTGACGAGGACGCGGCACCCGATCTCTCTGGCCCGGGCGGTTATGGAGAAGTCTCCCCATGTGATGCTGATGGGTGAGGGAGCAGATAAGTTTTCGGCCAGTGTGGAGTTGGAGCAGGAGGAGCCCAGCTACTTCTTTACGGAGAGGAGGTGGCAGGGATTGGTCCGGCAATTGAAGAAGGAGAATCTTCCGATCCCGCCACGGCCCCAGGGCGTTCCACCTGCACCGGCAGGAGGGATGGCTGAGATTGAGCCTCCGGACGCGCACAAGTATGGGACGGTGGGGGTGGTAGCGCTGGACCGAAATGGCGATGTCGCCGCGGGGACATCGACTGGAGGAACGCAGGCCAAGCGCTGGGGGAGGGTAGGGGATTCACCGATCATCGGTGCGGGAACCTATGCGTCGAACCAGTCCTGCGCCGTGTCGGCGACCGGAACGGGCGAGTACTTTATTCGGCTGACGGTGGCCCGCACCATCTGTTCCCTGGTGCAGTACAAGGGGATGAAGCTGCAGGATGCGGCAGACCAGGTGGTCCATAAAGATCTGGTCGCGATCCATGGGGATGGTGGGGTGATTGCGATTACGCCGGACGGACAGTTGGCCTGGAGCTTCAACACGCCGGGGATGTATCGTGCGCGGATGAGCGAAGGCGGGAAGATAGAGGTAGGGATCTACTCTGATGAGAGATGATCTTCCTGCTGGAGGATCTTCGTGGATGTTCTGAAGGTGGAGGGCTGTGCTGGATGAAGGCGCGCCTTACCCGTGGTGGGCTGCCTTGGGCCGGCAGGTGCAATCAAGACAGCCGCTTTCAGCGCAGGAGCCGCAGTGGTCCTGCATCTTTTTGCGTAGCGAGCGACGCGCACGATGGGCGCGGACTGCGGCATTCTGGGGCGTGATTCCCGCGCTCCTGGAGTAAGTCTCCAGTGGAATCTCGTCCAGGTCGACCTGACGAAGAATGGCCTCATACCCGGGTTGCAGTTCGTGAAGCGCAGTTGCCATACAGGGACAGGTGTTTGACGGGGTCATATCGAGTGTCGGAGCCTGGGCTTCCAAGCCGGGCGCGAGGGGCTCTAACGTGCGGGTTTCCACCGCCGAGTGGCGATAGTGATCGACGATGGCATGCGGAGAATGCGGAAGAACCATGCATTGGCTGAACCGCTTGTCTTGAGAGACTGCTGCTGCGAGATCGCCCGGGAGTACGCGATCTGCAGAATGTCTTCGGAGGTGGACGCGTCCTTCACTCTTCGTCGCACGAAGGCGAGAAAGAGGCTCCGTTGATCGATGAGATTAGCGATCCATGAGTTCATAGGCATCCATACGATTGGATGCATTCACCGATATTCCGGAAGCAACAGCTTAGAAGTGCTGAAGCAGCTCCTGGAAGGACTTGAGCTCGAGAAGGTGCTGCCCTTCGGGGGCTTGTTCGACCGTCTCGTGCTCGAGAACCCAGGTGAAGTCGTGAGGGATGAAGACTGCGTGCAGACCTGCTCTGAGCGCAGGATTGATGTCCGAGCGCGGGCTGTTGCCGATCATCCATGTACGTGCTGCGTCGCAGCGATGAAGAGCCGAGAGAGCGAGATAGGCTTCGTCGTGCTTCTCGGGGAGAACCTCGACGGCCGTGAAGTGGGGCGCAAGTCCCGAACGCTCGAGCTTCCCGGTCTGTTCGACGGGATCGCCCTTGGTCACGAGAATAAGGCGATGACGATTCGATAAGTGTGCAAGCGTCTCCGCAACCTGGGGAAGCAATTCGATCTCATGGTGCGCGATGCTGTCGGCGAACCCAAGAATGCGCTGGTGCTGCTGATCCGTTACAGAACCTGACAGATCCTCAAAGCAGTTGACGAGGGACCGACGGAAGCTGCGAAGACCGTAGCCATGAGCGGCGATCGTGGCGTGCTCGCAGCGATTGAGATGCTCACGCACTTCCTCGGCGGTGTGGACCTTGTGATCGAGATACGAGATGAACGAGGCGATGGCTCGCTCGAAGTAGATGTTGTTTTCCCACAGCGTATCGTCGGCGTCGAAGAGGAGAGTATCTCCTGATGGGCGGCTCAATAGATTGTCCCCGCTGCTCACATCACGATTATAAGGGGAGCCACGAAGCGGATACAGGTCATAGGGGCGACCCTGCCCGATCTCGCGCAGGTTATCAACAGAGGTGCCGGGAGAGGTTCTTCCCGAGTTCCGTGTGATGGAGTTAAACTGCACAGAATGGCAGCGTCGATGTACATCGTGGTGGAAGGAGAGGATCCAGGTTTCGATATCTTCGTAAATGGACGTGCGCTCGCACGCAACGAAGATGCTATCGAGAAACTGGCTCTCCGCGTTGGCGTGCGTCCGCTGATTGAGTTCTTCTCAGCGGATGAGAATTCGATGTCTTTGCTGATTGAGGAAGGTGCAGGCAACCGGGAACTGATGCATCGATTACCTCCTCCGCAGTGGTATTCCGCGCAGGACGGACTGACCACGGTCGAGGCACTCATCGCCGCACTGGAGATTGAACCGCAGCAGCTGGGCTCGGAGGGAGAACAGGTCCTGTCGGAGCTGCTGGAGTACAGGCGTGTTCTCGAGAAGACCCGGGAACGCGAGATGCGGTGGCACCTCGCGGTGAGCTGGCGCTAGCGCGCGACGGGGTGTGCTGACTGCGGCGTGTAGTTGGATACGTGGCGCGGCGTGGTGTCGATAACCGCCATGATCGCTTCCTTGGTACCGATCCCTCCGCGAGCTCCCGAGGCTGTGCAATTGAGCGCGGCGGCGGCGCAGGCGAAATCCAGCTGGCGATCGAGCGCCCATCCCTGCAGAAGGCCAAAGATAAACCCGGCGTGGAAGATGTCTCCGGCTCCCGTCGTGTCGACGACAGAAACACAGTAGGCGGCCGCATGATGGAACTCTTTGCCGTCGAAGGCCAGCACACCATCGGGACCGAGGGTGGCCGCGGCCAGCCTGCAGCCATAACGCGCGTGCATTGCCTGTAGGGCGCCCTCCAGCGTCGGCTTGCCGGTCAGCCTCGAAGGAAAGTCCCGGCTGACGATGAGGTAGTCGATGTTCTCAATGAGTTGCTCAACCCCGGGGTAGATCTCATCGAGGTCTGCGATCACAGGTACGCCAGCGGAGCGCGCCCATTGCGCCGCGAGGGTCGCAGCCGCAGTGTCATAACCATCGACATGCAGGGCGCCTGCGCTGACGATCCATTCCTTCTCCAGGTCTTCCGGGTGCAACGAGAGAGCCTCATCGCGGCGGGTGAGAACGGTGCGTTCGCCATCGCGGTCGACGAGGATCAGAGACTCCTGGCTGGGACAATCGTTCGCTGTAAAGAGGTGGGTCTCGACGCCCGCCCGGGCGAACTCGTCGCGATGGAGCTGTGCGGCGCTGTCATCTCCAAGCTTGCCGACATATCGCGTCTGCAGCCCCCACTGCTGGCATGCGATCACAGTTGTGGCCACCTGACCACCGGGGAGGATCGTCTTTTCGCGGAACTCGATCTTGGAACCTGGAGAGGGATAGCTGGAGAGAGGAATTACCGTATCCGTAGCATTCAACCCGACGCCGACCAGGTCAACCTTCGACGTTTTTGTCATCTTTTTACTCTAAATGAAAGGGACCTGGCCGTGCGGAGGCAGGCATTCCTCTCCTGGATCGTCATGGACGAGAGGGCTCGGGCGCGAGGTCGCCTTCGCCGAGTTTGCGATGGAACATGTCCAGTGCGATTCCGTAGAGAAGGCGGGCGAGTT
Organism: Edaphobacter sp. HDX4; assembly: GCF_036877565.1. Taxonomy (NCBI): domain Bacteria; kingdom Pseudomonadati; phylum Acidobacteriota; class Terriglobia; order Terriglobales; family Acidobacteriaceae; genus Edaphobacter; species Edaphobacter sp. HDX4. Next base: position 171,429 of record NZ_JAEDXW010000005.1, on the reverse strand, counting down.
CGGGATCGTACCGCGGTCCCTCGTCCCGCATAAATGCATGGGCACCATTGACCTCGTGCCAACTGAACCTGGTCTCCAGCTCGTTGAGGCGGGCGAGCACTTTCAGCCTGCCGTCGAGTGGTACATGGGGATCCTGCCGTCCCCAGATCATCAGCAGCTCGCCCTTGATGTCGGCGGCGCGTTCCAGCGAGTCGTCGTGCATGCCCTTTCCGAGGCTGTGTTTATGAATGTCGGTGGCATAGAAGCATGCTGCGGCAAGGATCTCTGGATTCATGGCGGCCCGGAATGCGAGATGTCCTCCGATGCAGACACCCATGGCTCCCACACCCCCCGTGCAGTCAGGCCGATCCTGCAGATGCTGGATCACCGCCCGCGCGTCGGCATCATAGCTTTCTATGGTCTTGGTGGTCTTGAGAGCGTTACCGCGTTCCGTACCGGCCTGGTCGTAGGCGAGCACGGTTCCAGCGGGTTCGAACTCGTGATAGATCTCCGGCGAGGCTACGATGTAGCCATGCCCGGCGAGCTGGGCGGCCATGCGGCGGATCGGGCCCGTGATCTGGAAGATCTCCGAGTAAAAGATGATCCCGGGATAGCGCCCGGGAGCCACAGGACGGGCGATATACGTTCGCATGGGGCCAGCGGGTGTGTCGAGAGTTACATATTCATCGGAGATGATAATCACAGGCGAGACTCCTCATTGCTTTATGGAGATTGAATCGTGGTGGTTCGCGATCGTGTCCACACGCTCAGGCGTGTGCCGGCAAAAACCTGGAGTATGGATAGCCCCGGACCCGGAGCTGAAGGCAGCGCCAGGACTCGACCGAGTAGAGGATGATCTTGTGATAGATCGTGTATTCAGGCGGCCAGCGGGAGCCGTGAGTGCTCCAGTCGATGTTGAGGCGGGGTTGACGCTTATTGAAGGCGATCAGGATGAGAGAAGCGCGACCGAGGTGATAAGGAGAGCTGATGACCTCGGCTGAACTCCAACCCTGCTGATGCATAATCTCCGCTGAATAGTAGATGTTCTGGATCGTATCGTGGGCCTGAGGCTCTTCGAGGATGGCGGAGGCCGGTACTCCCTGACTGGCGGCAAACTGTGCCATCGTGTGGGCTTCGACGAAGTGATTGTGCGCTGGGCCGCCGGTCATAATGATGTGCGGGGCAATGCCGGCCTTGTACTCCCTCACGCCCTCCAGAACACGCTCCCTCTGTTCCGGGGAGGGGGAGCCGTCGATACGCGAAGGGGTTCCAAGAACGACGATGGTATCGAAGTGGGTTGCAGCGGTGTTATGACGGGGAATGATCAGGAAGTTCCCGTACATAACCAGCAGGAAGACCCATACCGCGAGGAAGAGAACGAACAGTGTCTGGCGAAATAGCTTCACGCCATTAACGTAGCAGACCTCTTATCTGCCACCACCTGCAGCATGCTGTGAACCTCAGCGAGAAGGCGGGGCAGCGAGAAAGGTTTTGGCAGAAACTTCCATCCATGGGTTTCAATCTGGTCGCACTGTCCGTTTGAGACGATGGCTCCCGAGATGATGAGGATGCGAACCGAAGAACGGATCGATCTCAGCTCGCGCGCCAGATCGAAGCCCGAGCGCTGCGGCATGGAATAATCCGTGATCACAAGATCGATGTCCGGAGTACGGCTGAAGATCTTCGCCGCACGGTCAGGATCGCCTGAAACGTAGACCAAATACCCTTCATGTTCGAGAAAGGTGCGTATGAGAGAGCGAATATCGGGATCATCGTCAACAACGAGAATTCTGGGAGACTTCACAGCGGGAGTAGGTTGCGAATCGAGATGCATTTGTTCCAATTCAGTTACGACTTAAAGTTACTGTTCTGTTTGGTTTGGATGCACCGACAGGTTCTTTCTTTGCCTGTGCGCTGACGCTCTCTGCTCTACAGTAGAGACGCCTTCGAGTGAAGAGATGTGAGCAAAATTAATTGGGTGCAAATCAATGAAGAGTCTCATTAGCTGAACAAGAATTCCTTGGTGCGAAGTTCTTTGACCGTGTCTCGCAGTCTGGCCGCTTTCTCGAACTCGAACTTCTTCGCCGCCTCGCGCATCTCGTTTTCGAGTTTCGCGATATAGGTGTCGAGTTCCTGCTGGCTGGCAAACTCCGGCATACCGCTGGTCTCTTCCGTCAGGTCTGCGTAATCGGCATTGAGAATGCCTGCAAGCGTCATCTCGGTGGGGCGGATGATGGATTGCGGCGTAATGCCGTTTTCTTCGTTGTAGGCCTGCTGGATCTCGCGGCGTCGGTTTGTCTCGTCGATGGCACGCTGCATCGAATCCGTCATCTTGTCCGCGTAGAGAATCGCCCGCCCTTCCAGGTGTCGCGCGGCGCGTCCGATCGTCTGGATAAGAGATCCCTGTGATCTCAGGAAGCCTTCCTTATCCGCATCGAGAATGGCGACGAGAGAGACCTCTGGAAGATCGAGTCCTTCCCGCAGAAGATTGATGCCGATCAGGACGTCGTATTCGCCTTTACGCAGGTCTCGCAGCAGTTTGATGCGTTCCAAGGTCTCGATCTCCGAGTGCATATAGCGGCAGCGTACGCCGACCTCGGTGTAGTAGCCCGCCAGGTCTTCGGCCATGCGCTTGGTCAAAGTGGTAACAAGGACGCGCTGGTTCTTCTCCGTCCGTTCGCGAATCTCAGCGAGCAGATCATCGATCTGGCCCTTCACGGGACGAATCTCCACAACGGGATCGATAAGACCGGTTGGTCGGATGATCTGCTCAACGACGACGCCCGCGGACTTGGTCAGCTCATACGGCCCGGGAGTGGCAGAAACATAAACAATCTGGCCAGTTCGCGACTCGAACTCCTCGAAGCGAAGCGGGCGATTGTCGAGCGCGGAGGGCAGACGGAATCCATAGTCGATCAGGTTCTGCTTGCGGGAGCGATCGCCGTGCCACATTCCATGTAACTGGGGGATGGTTACGTGGGATTCGTCGATAAAGATCATGAAGTCACGAGGAAAGTAGTCCAGCAGCGTCGGCGGCGGTTCCCCGGGAAGCCTGCCCGAGAAATGACGGGAGTAGTTCTCGATGCCGTGGCAGTAGCCTACGGATTTGATCATCTCCAGATCGAACCGCGTTCGCTGATGGATGCGTTGCGCTTCGACCAGACGACCTTCCTTCTCCATCTGGGCCTCCCACTCGAAGAGTTCGGCGAGGATGGAGTCGATGGCTGTCGCTTTTCGCTCCGGCTGGACGACGTAGTGACTCTTCGGATAGATGGGAAGGCGGGAGTACTTCTGCTTGACGGAGCCAAACAGGGGATCGATCTGCGAGAGGGAGTCGATCTCATCTCCGAAGAGTTCGATGCGATATGCGTTCTCGTCGTAGGTGGGATACACCTCGATGACATCTCCTCGTACACGAAAGGTTCCTCGGCGGAAGTCCACATCGTTGCGTTCGTAGAGGATTTCCACAAGCCTGCGGGTGATGTCCTCGCGACGCACGCGCTGACCTTTTTCGAGCAGGAGCAGCATGCCGTAGTAGGCTTCGGGCGATCCGAGACCGTAGATGCAGGAGACGGAGGATACGATGATTGCGTCTCGGCGCTCAAAAAGGGAACGCGTGGCTGAGAGACGCAGCTTGTCGAGCTCTTCGTTAATCGTGGCTTCTTTCTCGATGTAGAGATCGCCGGATGGGATATAGGCTTCGGGCTGGTAGTAGTCGTAGTAGGAGACGAAGTACTCGACGGCATTGTTGGGGAAGAACTGCTTGAACTCGTGATAGAGCTGCGCCGCCAGGGTCTTGTTGTGGGCGAGGATGAGGGCTGGCCGATTGAGCTCGGAGATGACCTTCGCCATGGTGAAGGTCTTGCCGGAGCCGGTTACGCCAAGAAGGACCTGATCCTTTTCTCCAGCGTTGAGTCCTGAGACGAGTTCGCCGATCGCGCGAGGCTGGTCTCCCTGGGGCTTGTAGGTAGTACTTAGCTGAAAATCCATCACCACATAAGATAGTGGAAGTGAGACGGAGGATGCGGAATGAGTGAAGGTACTGAGCTGTGGTTGATACGGCATGGCGAAACAGAGTGGAGTTTGAGCGGCCAGCACACGAGCCGGACCGATATCGCCCTGACCGATCATGGCAGGCAGAGGGCGGAAGAGCTTCGCGATTACCTGAAAGGCACCACGTTCGATGCAGTCTTTGTAAGCCCCATGAAAAGAGCGCAGGAGACCTGTCAGATCGCAGGTTTTGGTACTCAGGCAGTAGTCGATAGCAATCTCAAAGAGTGGGATTACGGTGTCTATGAGGGAAAGACCACATCCGAGATCCGCGCCGAGATCCCGGGCTGGAGCGTCTGGAAAGACCCGATCCTTGAGGGCGAGACCGCCGAGCAGGTGGGGATCCGAGCGGACGATGTCATCGCGCGCTCTCTCGCCGCTTCACCTGCGGGTGGCAAGGTGGCCCTATTCGCCCATGCACACATCCTCAGGATTCTTGGAGCACGCTGGGTAGGGCTGGCTGCGAGGCAGGGAAGCCTGTTCGGTCTGGGCACGGGCAGCGTCAGTGTTTTAGGGTGGGAGCGTGAGACGAGGGTAATCTCGTCATGGAATCGCGGCTTCGAGTAGGGACGGCGTACCAGGGCATGGGAGCCGGAGTTCATCCCGCGCCCGGATGCGCGGCATGGCGGTGTGCGGCGATGTGCTCCGGCTGAATGCCCATTCCGATCAGGCGCGCCATAACGTGCCGGAAGCCGGGGATGTGGGTCACGAAGCGAAGTATCAGCGGAGCATGCACCGGTCCGGAACTGTGCAGGACCCGATTCAGAATTCGGTGAGCGAAGACTTGAAACGCCTGAGTTCGCCGGACAGCCTTCTCCCGATACTGCTGTACCTGACGAAGGTGGTGCGGTGTCAGGGAATTGAAATACAGCGCTTCGGACAGGATATTGGCCGTCGCCACTGCATCCTGGAGAGCTATGTTGATTCCTATGCCTCCGACCGGGGACATGGCGTGCGCCGCATCGCCGATACAGAGGAGTCCTGGCGAAGACCAGTGCGTAAGCCGGTTGACTTGTACGGTGAGCAATTTCACCTTATCCCATGAGTCGATCTCGCCGACTCGGTCTGCAAGGAACGGCACGATACGAGCCATGCTCTCCTGAAAATCCTTGAGGCCAGCCTGCTGCAGCTGCGGGAAGGTCCCTTTTTCGATGATGTAAGCCACTTGGAAGTAGTCGATGCGATTGATAAGCACCATCAGGCGCGCATAGTTCACATAGCCGAGGCCGTTCTCCGGGTCGCTGTCGTGGCGAGGGAGACGGAGCCAGAGAACATCGATGGGCACACCCGATTCGATAAGGGGAAGGTGGCCTGCCTCGCGCGAAGTGGCATGACGACCGTCACAGCCGACCGTAAGTGTGGCTGGGATCTTAACCGTGCCATCCGGAGTACGCGCAATGACGCCTCTCGTCACCCCACCGTTCTGAAGAAGATCTGTCGCCTCCCAGCCCATACGGAGCGTAAACGTTGGAAGCTTTGCTGCTTCGGAGGCGATGAAATCCAGGAAATCCCACTGGGGCATCAGGGCGATGTATTTGGCGTGGGTCGGCAGATGGGAGAAGTCCGCTATCGTGACGGCGTAATCACCGATGCATGCTGAAGCCTGCGTGATTCTAGAGTGACGAATCTCAAGGAATTTATCGAGGAGCCCGAGTTCGTAGAGAAGCTCGAGGGTGGAAGGGTGGATCGTGTCGCCGCGAAAATCACGGAAGAAGTCTTTGTGTTTCTCGAGAACCGTAACGGAAACGCCCGCCCGTGCCAGCAGGAAGCCGAGCATGATGCCGGCGGGACCGCCGCCGATGATGCAACACGTCGTTTTGGGGACGGTGTCGTTTACCTCAGGCATCCTGCGAAGAAAGGTAGCAGGCGGTTCTACGGCGGTCAAACTCAGATAAATCAGCGCGTCATGGTAGATTCTAGCCATCCCAAAGAAATTTCCATCAGGAGAGACTCCATGCGATGGTTCCGTTCTATGAGCCTTGTGGCTGCAAGTGTCCTTTTAGGCAGCACCCTGCTTTCCGGTGAAGACGTTGCAGGACCGGATATGTCCGGACGAGAGTGGTGGGCGCACGTTCAGGCGCTGTCGAACGACTCCATGCGTGGCCGGCTGACAGGGAGCGACGATTATCTGAGAGCCGCTGCCTATGTTGTCGAGCAGTTCAAGTCGTGGGGGCTGCAGCCTGCCGGAGTTGACGGTGGCTTTTATCAGCCGGTGACGTTCGACGTGCAGCGGGTGCAGGCAGGGCAATCGTCTGTCAGCCTGGTCAGTGGCGGAGAGGTTGAGCCACTTTCGCTGGGAGAGGACGCGGTGCTCGGCGCACGGACTCCGCAGCTGGATCATGTGGATGCGCCGCTGGTGTTTCTGGGATATGGGTTGCATCTTCCCGAGGCCAAGTATGACGACTTCGATTCTTCTGCTGTGCCGTGGAAGAGTCTCAAGGGCAAGGTGATCGTTTACATCAATGGCGGCCCGTCTGATCTTCCAGGCCCGTTGAAGTCTTACGCCCGCACAGTTCCCTTCATGAAGGCTCTGCACGATGCGGGAGCGCTTGGCATTATCTCCATCCCGACGCCGAAGTCGATGGACTTCGGATGGCAGCGTGTCGCAAGCGGCGCATCGCAGCCCGGGATGCGGCTCGCAGCTGCGCCAGATGCAGCCGACGTTGCCGCGAAGCACCCCGCATTGGCTGACTATCACGATCCGATGTTCTCGGCGACGTTCAATCCTGCGCAGGCGGAGAAGCTCTTTGCCGGAACAGGGCACAGCTTTGCCGAGATTCTTGCGTTGGCAGATGCTCAGAAGCCTCTGCCGCGATTTGCGCTGGGTAAGAGTATCCGCGCCAAGGTCGTGACGGAACAGACGAAGGTGGAGTCACCGAACATCATCGCGAAGCTCGAAGGAGCTGATCCCACGCTCTCGAAGGAGTATGTCCTGGTCTCGGCACATCTGGACCACCTTGGCGTCGGGGCTCCGATCCATGGTAAGACGATCTACAACGGCACGATGGACGACGCTTCGGGAGTCGCGAGCGTGCTCGAGACCGCGAAGAGGTTCAGCCAAATGAAGGCGCGTCCGAAGCGTTCGATTCTGTTCGTCATCTTTACGGCGGAAGAAAAAGGCCTGCTGGGCTCACGTTACTTCGCCGGTCATCCAACCGTCCCTGAGAGTGCAATCAAGGCTGACCTGAATCTCGATATGTTTATGCCTCTGTTTGCACTGAAGAAGCTGCATGTGCAGGGGCTGGAACAGTCCACGCTCGCAGATGACGCGAGGAAGGTCGGAGAGGCACACCACATCATCATTGCTCCCGATCCGGAGCCCGATCGAAACTCGTTTATCCGGACGGACCAGTACAGCTTCGTGCAGGCGGGCGTTCCGGCACTTGCCTTCAAGTTCGGCTGGGATGCCGGCTCGCCGGAGTACAAGGCGTGGCGAGCATGGCTGGCAGAGCGCTATCACTCCACCGCGGACGATCTTTCGCAGCCCGTGGACCTTGCAGCGGCGGCACAGTTCAACAGCTTCTATGCCGATCTGGCGAGGACCGTGGCCGATGATCCCAAGACGCCGCATTATCTTGAATCGAGTTTCTTCTCTCGATTCGAGAAGACCCGGTAGAGGAATCCCGCATAAAAGAATTAGGCTGAAGCAATGGAACCTGTCACCCCGAAGCTGGTGGTCTTTGACCTCGATGGAACCCTGATCGACTCGCGCCAGGACCTTTGCAACTCGGTGAATGCAATGTTGACTCACCTGGGTAAACCGACGCTTCCCGAGGCTGTTATTGCAAGCTACATCGGCGATGGAGCCTCGATGCTGGTGCGGCGCTCGCTGGGAGATCCGGAAGGTGACGCGCACGACGAGGAGTTCGTCGCGGCTGCAGTCCACTATTTCCTCGAGTATTACAGGGTTCACAAGCTCGACTACACCTATGTCTACCCCGGTGTCATGGAGGCGCTGGCGGCGATCCGTGCGGCGCTTCCGGATACGCTGATGGCGGTTTTGACGAACAAGCCGGTGAATCCTTCGCGGGTGATCTGCGATCACTTCGGGATTTCGAACTATCTGTTCCAGAACTACGGGGGAAACAGCTTCCACACTAAGAAACCGGATCCGCACGGCCTGCTGACTCTGATGGGAGAGGCTTCTGCGCTGTCGGATACGAGGGTTACTCCGGCAGAGACGGTGATGGTCGGCGACACGGATATCGACGTTCTGACGGCGAGGGCCGCGGGAGCAATCTCAGTCGGGTGCAGTTTCGGCCTGGCGCCGGAGAGACTGGCTGCAGCCAGGCCGGACCTGACGGTGGACTCGCCCGCCGGCTGGCTGGATGTTCTGGGAATACCCACCCACCCCTACTAATTTGCGCAAAATCTTCGAAACAATAGAGATAGGTCCGGACCTCCATCCCAGTTCCATATTTTGGACAGATCTGAAAGACGAAGACGCCCCAGGGAGACTGGGGCGTCTTTTGACTTACTTCTATTTTAGCGGGTAAGAGGAAACTCATCGGCAACGCGGATCTCTCCTGTTTGAAGAGAGATAGCGCGCGACAGGGGTTGACCTGTTTCGGGGCTACCGAATAGTGATGTCTCCTGAACCGGTATTGGCGTGAACCAGAGGTCCTCCGCCATTGACGGATCCGCTGATGTGATGACGGTTGAGGCTGCCCTGCATGGTGATGGGCTGGGCGACGTTGACGGAACCGGAGCCGGTGTCAGCGACGAGGTTGAACTTCGCGCCACCTCCAAGAGCCATCTGAATGGAGCCGGACCCGGTCGAGAGCTTCCAGTCAGCGGTAGGGTGTCCCTGGACGTCGATATCACCAGAACCTGTAGAAGCTTTCAACGCTCCGTTGGTTCCGCTGATATGAACCGAGCCGGATCCGGTTTCGGCGCGCACGTCGCCGGGACCGGTCTGCTGGAGTTCCACATCCCCGGAGCCTGAGCCGAGGGTTGCCGCTCCCTGGATGCCAGTGGCACGGACCGACCCCGAACCGGAGTGTGCAGTGAGAGTGGCCCCTACATTTTCGATCGTCAGGTCACCCGATCCGGTACCAGCGGCTATGTTGGAGTTTTTGGGAAGGGTGACGTCGTAGTCGATGGAGATGTTGCGGTAGAGATCGCTGGAGTGACGCTCGCCGATGGTGATTTCGTTGCCGTTCTGAACGATTGGCGGATTTTTGGCGATCTGTTGGACGCGGGCTTCGGCGTCTCCTCCCATCCAGTTGTTGCTGCTATGGACGTGGCCGACGATGTGGACCTGGCTGTCGGTGCCTGGTTTGATGCGGATGTAACCGGAGCCCGTAGAGACCGAAACATTGGGGGAGTTGCTGACGTTGAGCGTCCTATCGAAGTTGGCTTCGGCCGCAAAGGCGGTCGTGGCGGCACTGAGAGTGATGGCTACGAGAAGATGACGAGCGTTCATGGATGCCTCCGGTCGATGATTCTGGTTACGCGCGACGAGCGGAGTTGGTTCCGTGAATTCGGCGAGAGATTGTTTTGTTTTGGCGGGCGAGTGCCTCAGTGTTGAATGCTGCTCTTGAGGAGTTTTCCATAGAAGGGAAGAGAGATGCCCTTGAGGAGACGGTTCGAGCTTCGCTCGAAGGAACCCACATCTCGAAGTTGAGATGTGGGGCACCCGGCGTTGTGGATGTATGTTTATGGTTTCCTTGAAGAAACCGCAGATCCTTCGACTACGCTCCCTGCGGTCACTTCGCTCAGGATGACACCCTTGGGAATGGAATGTGCGGAGATTTTGGGGTATGGGAGTTTGATGCTTGATCCGAAGAACCCACATCTCAAAATCGAGATGTGGGGCACCCCGGCACTCGGAACCCGACACCGGACACCCGACACCGCACACCCGGGAACACGGTGTTTGAGACGGTCACGTGTGCGGCTTTGAGGCTGAGAAATCTTGCCAAAAACATGTGAGTGCGGTGGAGATTTATTGTTGCAGGATTACGGTCTCGCCAGGGTTGAGACCGGCGAGGACCTCGGTACGGGTTCCGTTCGAGATGCCGGCCTTGATGTCGACTTTGCGACGGCCTTTCTTCTGGCTGGGATCGGGGACCTCGACGGAGGCGTTGCGGTCTTTGTCGTAGATGACGGCCTGCTCGGGAATGGTAAGAACACCTTTGTGTTCATCCAGGAGAATCTCGGCGTTCGCTGTCATGTTGGCTTTGAGCTCGCCGCCGGGATTGTCGATGGAGACCCGAACCTCAAAGGTCGTTACGTTGTCTTTTTCGACGCCGAGCGGAGCGATCTTGGTGACTTTACCCTGGAAGGTCTTGTCCTTGAACGATTCGACTTTGATGCGGGCGGGCTGACCCATATAGACCTTGCCGATGTCCGATTCATCGACCTTGCCCTGAACGTAGACCTGGGTGGTGTCGCCGATGGTCATGATGAGGGTCGCGGTTGATCCCATCACGAGAATAGAGCTGACGGCGTCGCCCAGCTCGACATCACGCGAGAGAATGACGCCATCCATTGGGGAGGTGACGGTGGTGTAGCTGAGCTGCTCCTCAAGCTGCTTGAGCGAGGCCTGAGACTGCTGAACCTGTGCCTGCGCCTGGTGGAGCTTGGAGGTGTCCACTGCGATCTGCGCGACTGCCTTGTCGCGAGTGTTGGTCGCGGCCAGGAACTTCTGCTCTGCATCGTCAAGGGCCTGCTGAGAGACAACGCCGTCCTTGGACATGGAGAGCGCGCGCTCGTAGGTGTGCTTGAACATCGGAAGGTCGGGAGCCTCGGCGTTGACCTGGTCGTACTGAATCGCTGCCTGGGCGGCGCGAGCGTTGGATTCAGCGGCGGCAAGCTGCGCCTTTTGCGCATTGACCTGGGCGAGAATCTCCACCTGGTCGAGCTGGGCGAGGACCTGCCCCTGCTTCACGTGCTGGTTGATATCGACGTAAAGTTTGGTGACGATGCCCGAAGCTTTGGACTTGAGCTCGACCTTGGTGATGGGCTGCACCTTGCCGGTGGCGACTACCGAACGCGCGATGTCTCCCTTTTCAGCCTTCGCGAGCTGCGAGGGCTCCAGCTTTACACTGTTGCCGCGGGCTGCAACGGCGACCCCGAGGATGACGGCGACGATGAGGGCGATGACGCCGCCCCAGACCCAGAGATTGCGCTTCTGTTTGCGTTGTGTGGCCAAGGTCTTGCTCCCGCTGGTTGCTGTTGCGTTCCGATAGCGATGACGCGTACTGGGATGTGACTACGCAATGGATGGGCCCTGAGTTCCCTGAAATTTTAGAGGAAAAGAGCAGAGAATGGCCGGGCCTGCAACATGGATTTTGAGCGGGAGAGGATACGGCAGTGTTACAGCCTATGCATATTTGCGCAGGACGCCGAGGACCTTGCCCTGAATGCTTACATTTGCGGCAGGTGCGAAGATGGGTGCCATCTCGGCGTTCGAAGGCTGAAGGCGGATCATGCTTCCTTCACGATAAAAGCGCTTGAGGGTAGCATCGGAGCCATCGACGAGGGCAACGACGATCTCTCCTTCGCGCGCGGTTCGGGTGCGCTCAACCAGGACATAGTCGCCGGAGACGATGTGCTCATCCCGCATGGAATCCCCACGAACTTCGAGGGCGAAGACCTCGCGGCTGCCGATGATGTCTCCGAGCGAGATGCTTTCGGCGGTCTCGATAGCCTCGACCGGCTGGCCGGCGGCGATGCGCCCTAACAGGGGGAGGCGGTCGGAGCTGCTGCGCTTACTGCCGCGGGCGGGAAGCACGTCGATGGAACGGCTGCGATTATGGGCCCGCTGCAGAAGACCTTTGTTTTGGAGATTGGTGACGTGTTTGTGGACGGTAGCGAGCGAGCTGAGGCCGAGGCCGCTGGCGATCTCTTCATAGGAAGGGGAGTACCCGTTCTTCTGGGTGAAGCCGGAGAGGAAGTCGAGAACCTCTTTTTGTCGCCGCGTGATAGCCATGCGAAAATTGTAGCGAATAAAAGGCGAATTGCAAGCTACTTTCTTGATGCTCACCCAAAAGTGTGAGGAAGGCCTTCCCGAAGCGGGCCGGCAAGGGACTGATTCCCGTTTTGAAATGTGTCACGCAACAAAACTTCGGATGAGGCTTGAAAGCCCGGCTTCTATAAACCAAGGTAATCACACGCACCGAATATTGAGATTACGAAAGTTATCGGTCGCCAGTTTTGCGAAGGAGAACAAGATGCAGGTTTTGATTGTGGAAGACGATGCTGCGTTGGGATTGTTTCTGGAGAAGGGATTGAAGCTGGAAGGGCATCAGGTCGAGCGAGCGAGCGATGGCGAGGAAGCGCTTGCGCGATTGCAGGAGACCAGTCCGGACCTGCTGGTTCTGGATCTCAGCCTTCCAAGGCGCGATGGAGTCGAGGTGCTGGAAGAGATGCAGGGGCGCTTTGGAAACACCGCTGTCCTCGTCCTTACCGGAAGAAGCATGGTCGAAGAGCGGGTGAAGTGCCTGGATCTGGGAGCGGATGATTTTCTTCTGAAGCCATTCAGCTTTCACGAACTGATTGCGCGCTGCCGTGCGCTGTTACGACGTCGCGAGCGCTTTGCCGACCCGGTGCTTCGGAACGGCGACGTTGAACTGAATCGGATGGAGCGAACGGTGAAACGTGGCGGCATCGCTGTTGAGCTGACCGCGAAAGAGTTCGCACTGCTCGAGTACCTGATGCAGCGCAAGGAGCGTTGCTGCAGTCGCGCGGAGCTGCTGACCAGTGTGTGGCAGATGGCTGAAGACGCGGGAACCAACATTGTGGATGTGTATGTGAACTACCTGAGAAAGAAGCTGAATGCTGTGCCTGCGGATGAGGACGGCGGACATGCGGTGATCGAGACGGTGCGGGGCGAAGGCTATCGCATGGCCGGCATCGCGAAGAAGCTGCCAGGGAGAGCGCAAGTCTACACGGTAGGTTCCGGGACCATAGGTTCGTCCAGGGCAGAGGCGTAGAAGGGAGCAGCGCGAATGGAGAATCTGGTGGAACAGATGGATGTCCTGCTGCATGGATTCTGCCAGCCGCTTACGGTGCTGCAGTGCAGGCTGGCGCTGGGGGAGTTAAGCGGAGAGCCGTCCGCGATGCGAGAGGCGATCGGTGCGGCGCTGGGCGAATGCGCTCGCTTGAATCAGAAGATCGATGCGATGCGAGAGATGTTACAGCGGGCGGAGCTCCAGGACAGATAGGGGAGAGATGGGGATGACGGGCGAGACGGCGATTGAAGGAACGGGATCGATGCAGGCGGCAGTGCTTCTGGCAGCCTCTTCCGTGCGGAAGGTTGTGCTTGCGAGCGCGGATGCCGGGCTGCGTGGGAGGCTCAGGAGCTCACTGAAGGAGATGCGATGGGAGGTCTATGAGGCTGCCGGAGGAGCGGAGGCGATGGCGAGGCTGGAGGATGCGCAGCCGGAGGCTCTGCTGATGGATGGATGGCTTCCTGATCTTGAGGTGGGTGAGTTTGCAGCACAGATTCGTGCGCTGTATCCGGCCGTGGAGCTGATGGGTATGGACGGCGCGGCGGACGGAAGATCGCGGAGTCCAAGACGCAATGAGCTGCTGCATGCGCTAAGGGAGGCACAGGGAGCACGTATGACCGATACTGCAGCGTGGAATGCGGCTCCGGTGAGCGTGCCGGATGTACCGCGCGTCGTGGAGAACGACGCCAGGCGTGTTGCTGCCGAGCCGGTCGCGCTGCTGCCGGAGATGATCGGCGAGAGCGCCGCGATGCGAGAGCTTGCGCACCTGATCCGGTTGGTAGCCCCGCGATCGACGACGGTTCTGATCGAGGGCGAGACAGGGTCCGGCAAAGAGGTGGTTGCCAAGGCAGTTCATCAACTGAGCGATCGCTCGGCCAAGCCATTTGTGGTTTTGAACTGCGCGGCCATACCGGAGGCATTGCTGGAGGCCGAACTGTTCGGCCACACTCGCGGCGCATTCACGGGAGCGGTGCAGTCTCGCACCGGGCGCATTGAGGCGGCGCATGGCGGCACGTTGTTCCTCGATGAGATTGGAGAGATGCCGCTTGCGCTGCAGGCGAAGATGCTTCGCTTCCTGGAGTGCGGGGAGCTGCAGCGTGTGGGCGATAACGAGATGACGCGAGTGGATGTGAGGATCGTCGCTGCGACGCACCAGCCTTTGGAGAAGAGATCGGAGGAGGGAACGTTTCGCCTGGATCTGTATCACCGGCTCGCAGTATTTCCAGTGGAGGTTCCGCCGCTGCGGGAGCGCATGGAGGATGTGGGAATTCTCTCTGAGCACATTTTGGCGAAACTGGGACAGCGCATGCCGCGGAAGCGTTTGAGTGAATCGGCGAAGGAACGGCTGGAGGAGTATGCGTGGCCGGGAAATGTGCGTGAGCTGATGCATGTGCTGGAGCGCGCGACCATTCTTGCCGGTGAGCGGATGGAGATCGGCGCAGAAGAGATTCGCTACCGCAGAGCGACGCGGTAGAAGATTGGAAGTTGAAATAGAAGACAGCAGGTCCAATCGCTTAGAGCGCTCTCATTCGAGGGCGCTTCTTTTTGGAAGCCGGAGTGCATGAGGAGAGGTGGAGGTCTTGCGATGCAGGTGACGACACCATTGAGCGATGCGTTGACACGCTATCTGGATCTGACCACGGAGCAGATGAAGCTGACGGCGGAGAACATGGCGAATGTTGATACTCCGGGATACAAGACGAAGGGCTTTGATTTCGGGCAGGAGTTTCTGAAGCAGATGAGTTCGACGGATACTGCGGGACCCGCTGAGGCGCAGGCGCAGACGGTTGATGGACTGGTTGCGAGGCCGGACGGCAACAACGTCTCGATGGATCGTGAGGGCGTTCAGCTCGCGAAGGCGCAGCTGCAGTTCAAGCTTGGCGTGCAGTTGCTGAAGAATGAGTATTCCTCGGTGATGAGCGCCATCCATGCGGAGGCGAAGTAACAGATGAATTTATTTGGCGTTATGGATGTGAGCTCGTCGGCGTTGAAGGCCGAGCGTGTTCGGGCCGAGGTGGTGGCCTCGAATATGGCGAACGCGGAGACGACGCGGACTCCGGAGGGCGGACCATACCAGAGGCATCATGTGATCTTCGCGGCGGAGGGAGATGGCAGCGGATTTCAGCATTCGCTGGTGAGCCATCTGGTTGGCAACGGTCCTCCTTCTCTCAATGGAGCAGATTTGTTTGGCGAAGATCTGACGGCCGCGAAATCGGTACCCGGTGGAGTCGCGGTTACGGGCGTGATCAGCGATGCTAGCGCGCCGCTGCGCCGCTTTGATCCGCAGCACCCGGACGCCGGACCGGATGGCTACGTCGCTTATCCGGACATCAACCCGCTCACCGAGATGGTGGACCTGATGGGGGCGACCCGATCTTACGGCATGAATGCTTCAGCGGTGCAGGCGGAGAAGAACATGGTGGCTTCGTCGCTCGAGATTTTGAAGTAACTGGCAGCTGAGATTTTTACATTTGGTTTGAGGTGATTCGATGAACGACGTGTTGATGAAGAGCACCGTTTCGACGACAGATGGATTTGCCTCGCTGGCGAGTCGCGGGGTGAGCGCCGACCGCAATGCGGATACGCCGTTTTCGGGACTGCTGCAGTCGATGATTCAGCAGACAGGTGAACTTGACCACCAGGCGGCTGCAACGGTGAGTGGCGTTTTGAGCGGCCAGGGTGTGGATATTCACCAGGCGATGATTGCGACCCAGAAGGCAGATATGGCGTTTGAGCTTGCCCTGCAGGTAAGAAACAAAGCCGTCGGAGCCTACCAGCAGATGATGGGCATGCAGTTCTAGACATTGTGAGTAGACCTTCGCTGCAGCCGATGTGGAGCTGAGCGATACGGACCACCATGCCGGCGCCGCACGCCGGCCGAATGTGAGAGTGAGCAGACGGGATGGCTGAGACAGGACAGACGGAAAGCGGAGAGTTGCAGCGGACCGAGCCCACGCCTGGCAGTTCGACGGGACTTGCGGCCAGAGCTGCGACGATGGCCTCGACGCTGCGAGAGAGGATCATGTCGCTTCCAGCTGGGAAGCGAAACTCGCTGTTGGCCTCAGCGATATTTATTGCCGCGATGGCGGCTGCGATGGTCTGGTATGCCGGACGTCGTGATTGGAGTCCACTCTTTACGGGACTCGAAGGCAAGGATCTCCAGCAGGTCTCGCAGGAGCTTGCCGCAGCAAACATTCCTTACCAGGTCACAAGCGACGGAGGCGGCATCGAAGTTCCGGCAGAGATGAGGGACAAGGCCCGCATGGAGGTTGCCACCAAGGGCATGCCGCAGACGGGAAGGCTGGGATTCGAGTTGTTCGACAAGCCGAACTGGGTGGGCAGCGAGTTCGATGAGCGGGTGAACTATCAGCGTGCCCTCGAAGGCGAACTGGAACATACGATCAGTACGCTTGGCGTGGTGCGATCGGCGAGAGTGCACCTCGTGCTTCCGAAGCAGTCGCTGTTTACAAGCGAAGAGCGCGCGGCGAAGGCCTCCGTGGTGCTGAAGCTGAAGCGCTCATCTCTCGAAGACGAGCAGGCCGATGCAATTCGCAGCCTGGTTGCAGGAGCGGTGGAGAACCTTAGTCCAGACAACGTCAACCTAGTGGATGCGGATGGACGCGTGAACCTTAAGCCGCGTTCCAAGAATGCGGTCGCTGCCGACGTGGAACAGGAGATGGAGGCCAAGCTGGTGGCGATGCTGGAACCGCTGGCCGGGCACGACAACGTACGGGCTACGGTGAACGTGAGCTATGAACAGGGCACGGAAGAGCGAACTGACGAGATCTACGATCCCAATCAGTCGGCGACGTTGAGCCTGCAAAAGAGCGAGCAGGTCTCTGAACAGGCCCAGAGAGCGATGGGAGTGCCGGGAACGGCAAGCAACTCGCCTTCGGGTGCGCCAACAGGGGCGGTGCAGGGATCTCAGGCGGCGGCAGCTCCGGGTACACCTCCACTGCTGCAGAAGGAGGCGTTGCCGGTGTACCCGCAGCAGGGCGCCGGCGCCGGTCAGAGTCTTCGCGAGGAGAGCGGTACCTATGGAGTGACAAAACACCTAATCCACAGTGAAGAGGGTCCGGGTCGAGTGAGGCGGATTACAGCTGCTGTGGTTGTGAATGACCGCAGCATCCTTGAAGGGACGGGCAAGATACAGCAGACGGTGTGGAAGCCACGAAGCTCCGAAGAGATGCGGAGGCTGGAACAGCTGGCCCAGGCAGCCGTGGGCTTTGACGCTCGGCGCGGCGACCAAGTGGTTGTGGAGAACGTAGGCTTCAGCACAAATTCACCAGAGGCGAAGCCTCCTGTGATGGAGCAGGTGATGGAGCAGGCCCGCACCCTGGCCCGAACGCAACCCGGACTGGCAAAGACTCTGATTCTTGGCCTCTGCGCGATGCTGCTGGTGCTATTCGTCCTGCGACCGATGGCGCGCCAGGTTACGGAGATACTGCGGGAGCCCGCTTTGCTTCCGGCTGGAGGTGGTGTGGCGGCTCTCGAGGCCGACTCCCAGCCCATGATGGGAGAGCCCGAGTTTGCGTCCCTCTCGCTACCGGGGAAGACGAAGGAGCAGATGCAGCACCAGGGCATCTTCGAACAGGTCGCAGAACATATCCGGCGGGAACCGGTGCAGAGCACACGCCTGCTTGAGGCATGGATCGGCGCATCGGAGGAGATGGATTGATGACGCAGCATGGAAGGGGTGCAGCCACACAGTCAACGCAGCAGCGCAATCCGCTGATGCTTCCCGCGTCGTCCGGATTCGAGCCGCTGGATGCCTCAGGGCTGCGCAAGGCGGCGATCCTGATGGTGGCCCTCGGCGACGAGCTGGCCAAGACGCTGTTTCAGAGCCTGTCGGAGAGCGACGTCCATCGGGTGACGGAAGAGATCACGCGATTGGGAGAGATCAAGGCGCAGAACCTGACCCAGGTCCTTACCGAATTTTATGGACTGCTGGAGACACAGCAGTACATGGTGCGCGGAGGTCCGGAGTATGCGCTGCGCGTATTGACCGAGGCGTTTGGTCCGTCGAAGGCGGAGGCGCTGCTGGCACAGGTCCGGAGGATCAAGGAGCGTGCGAATGGTGACATGGCGGCTCTGCAGAAGATGGATCCGCAGCAGCTGAGCAAGTTCCTGGAAAGCGAGCATCCCCAGACCGTCGCGCTGGTGCTGGCACATGTCGATGCCAAGCGCGGGTCGATGATCCTTATGCAGCTGCAGCCGACGATGCGCGTGGACGTGGTGAAGAGGCTGGCGGAGATGAGACAGTTCTCACCGGAGATGGCCCAGAAGGTCGCGCTGGTGCTGCATCAGCGCATGGAGGGCATGGGCAACGGCGGCAGGAAATCTTACTCAGGCTTCAAGGCGGTGGCGGAGTTGCTGAACCGTGTGGATCAGACGGCGAGCAAGGTGATCCTCGAAGAGATCGAACAGGAGGAACCAAAGCTCGCAATCGGAATCCGCAACCTGATGTTTACCTTCGAAGATCTTCTGACGGTCCCGGCGGAGAGTATTCGCGAGTTTATCGCCGCGGTGGA
This sequence comes from Edaphobacter sp. HDX4, assembly GCF_036877565.1. Classification (NCBI taxonomy): domain Bacteria; kingdom Pseudomonadati; phylum Acidobacteriota; class Terriglobia; order Terriglobales; family Acidobacteriaceae; genus Edaphobacter; species Edaphobacter sp. HDX4. Next base: position 152,912 of record NZ_JAEDXW010000005.1, on the reverse strand, counting down.
TAAGAGAGTCCTGGCGATGGCATTAAAGGGCAGCCGCGAGAATCTGAAGGCCCATCTGTTCAAGGCGATGAGCTCGCGAGCTGTCGAGATGCTGAAGGAAGACATGGAGGTGATGGGGCCGGTTCGGATGAAAGACGTGGGACTGGCCCAGCAGGAGTTGTTGGCGCTGGCCCGGCAACTGGAGAGTGAAGGAAGAATGATGCTGAAGATGGGGCCTGACGATGATCTTGCCGTTTGAGAGCCTGGCTGAGGAAAAGAGGCCTGGGATGTTCCCGGTGGTTCCTTTGGAGTTTGAGGATCTCAGGGAGACCCTTCCGGAAGGCGTATCGGATGACGTGCTGGCGGCCATGCCATCCGCAACGGATGATCCGTCACGCACTGCGGCGTATGAAGCGCTGGAGGCAAGACTGCAATCTCTTAGCACTGTGCACGAAGAAGAGATCGAGACGGTTCGCAGGGAGACTCGCGAGGCTGTCTGGCAGGAGCAAGCCAAAGAACTGGACGAGAAGATAGAACAGGAGCGTGCGGCGGTTGCCCGAGTCTGCGAGAAGTTTGCCAGCGAGCGGAGACGATACTTTGCGGAGGTCGAGGGGCAGATCGTTAAGCTGTCACTCGCGATTGCAGCGCAGATACTGCACCGCGAGATCAAGATAGATCCCTTGTTGCTGCAGGGAACTGTAAAGATCGCGCTCGAGAAGATGCAGGGCAATGAGACGGTTAGCCTGCGAGTCCCTGAAGGACAGGCAGAGGAGTGGAGACGGATCCTCGAGGCAATGCAACGCGACGAGGTGAGTGTGGTCAGCGACAATCGGCTTGCGGTGGGAGAGTGCGTTCTGGAGACGAGTGTGGGACGCGTTGAGCTGGGCGTGCAGGCACAGCTTGAAGAAGTCGGCAAAGGCTTCTTCGACCTTCTGGCGCAGAGGCCGGCATGACGACCGCAGGTGAGATGCAAGGGTTGCTGGAGCCTTACTTTGCTCGACTGGAGCGGGGTCCTTCATGGCGCTGGACGGGACGAGTGGTGGAGGCAAATGAGCAGACGATCGAGTCTGAGGGGCCGCTGTGTTCTGTCGGAGAGTGCTGCGAGATTGTGGATGCGGAAGGAAGACGTCATCGCGGTGAGGTGATCGGCTTTCGTGGCCGAAACGTCCTGGCGATGCCGCTTGAGGCGACGCGTGGAATTCGCTACGGCGATGCGCTGTCTGCGATGGGTGTGACGCCGGGCATCGCCGTTGGTGAGGAGATGGAAGGCCGCATTCTGGATTCATTGGGCATGCCGCTCGATGGCCTTCCCGCGCCACGGGCGCGTGAGGTCTGGGCGTTGGATGGAGCGATTCCGCAACCGATGCAGCGGGTTCCAATTCGAGAGCCCTTGAGCACGGGAGTCCGAGTGCTGGATGGCATGCTGACCGTCGGACGAGGACAAAGGATAGGTATCTTTGGCGGCTCCGGGGTTGGAAAGAGCACGTTGATTGGGATGATGACCCGCAACACGGCTGCCGATCTTACAGTTGTGGGCCTTGTCGGAGAGCGTGGTCGAGAGGTGCGCGAGTTTGTCGAAGATTCGCTGGGTGAGGAAGGGATGCGACGATCTGTGGTGCTTGTCTCAAGCTCTGACCAAAGCCCGCTGCTGCGGATGCGCGCGGCGCTTGCTGCTACGGCGGTTGCAGAGTTTTATGCAGCACAAGGACGACATGTACTGCTGGTTCTGGATTCGTTGACACGGTACGCGATGGCGGCACGTGAGATTGGGTTAGCTGCCGGAGAGCCGCCCGCCACCAAAGGGTATACGCCGTCGGTGTTTACTCGCCTCGCAAAGCTGGTGGAGAGGGCGGGGAACTTCGAACGGGGAAGTATTACGGCCTTTTATACGGTGCTGATGGAGGGTGACGATCAGCAGGATCCGATTGTGGATTCGGTTCGCTCGTTTGTCGATGGGCATGTGATGCTGTCACGGCAGATGGCGTCGGCGGGATGGTATCCACCGGTCAATGTCCTGGATTCCCTCAGCAGGCTTATGCCTGCCGTAATTACGAGAGAGCATCGGAATCAGGCGGCGATTGTGCGGAGGCTGCTTGCGGCGCACGCGCGGTCCGAGGACCTGGTCCGCATTGGGGCCTATAAGCAGGGAGCCGATGCCGAGCTTGACCGCGCGATGCAGGCGATGCCGATGATGCGGAGTTTCCTCGAGCAGGACAGCGCGGAGAGGGTGAGCCTGCAGGATACGGTAGAGCGGCTGTTGGCGATGGTGCTGTAGCGATGCAACGCCTCCGGTCACTGCAACGCCTCGGTACAGTCTACGGATTGATGGAAGAGATGCACTCGCTGCAGGCACGCATGGCCGCGGCCGAAGTGGGCGAGGTGGAGACGGTAATTCGGTCCGAGTCGAGCATCCTGCAGGTAGCCGGAATGCATGAGCGGGAGGCGATGAGGGACGACGATGTTCTGGGCAGATATGCGATGGCAGCGAGGGAAGAGGTTGCGATTCGCAAGAGCCGGCAGCTGAGTCCGATCCTCGATAGACGTCGCGAGGTCCGCGAGTTGGCGCAGGTTCGATACAGGGACAGTCGACTGTGGAGCGAACGGATGAAGACACTGATTGATGCGGAGCTGGAACGAAGGGAGATCGCGGAGGAGCGGAGCACGCAGGCTGCTTCTGACGATCGCTTTCTGGCACAGCGGCGCGGCAGGAAGATAAAGAGAGCAGGTATGGAATCGATGAACCTCTCCTAACAATGCACGCGATGAGTTTGGCACGCCGAATGCTTCTTCAAGAGCAGGAGACAGGCAAGCATGAAGATTGCGAGAAACATCATCGCACCAGAGACGCAGCAGAATGTGCTGTTGTCGCTGCATCCACAGATGAGTGGGTCTGATGTCTCCTTCGCAGACAGTTTCGGGAAGAGCCTGGCGGGGGATCTGCAAGAGGGTTCCGCCGCGGTAACGCCCGATAATGCGGGTGCGCTGCCGCATGCAGCTGCCGACGCTCGAGGCGGACATGCGAAACAGAACGGAGCAGCCGTAAGTTCCAGATCTTCTGCCGAGCGGATGAAGCAGCAGATAGAGTCCGCCCTCGAGCAGCATACTGTCACCGGAAGCGGAGACCTGTCGGATCACACAGTGGAAGAAGTACCTGTTGCTATGCTGCATCCAGTTTCACCGCCGCAGGTTGTAGAACCCGCAAACAGCGGTATAAGGCAGCCGATCCCCACCGAGGAACAGCCCGGGATTGTGACCGAGAAGAACACGCTGTTGCCCGCAAAGACAGATGCGATACACGCAGCGGCTGCAGATGCTAAGGATGTCGCCGGAGCTGTGGCCGGGGTTGGACCGGATCAGAAAGAAGACCGAATCAGGGGCGCGTCAGGGAAGGCTGAACGAATCTCAGGAAGCTGGCCCGTCGAGCCGAAACATCACAAGGCTGCGAAGGCTTCTGTCACAGAACAAAGCGGTCAAGAGGCCATAAAGACGGGTACGCCAGCCATGGCTGCTCCTGCGCTGCAGCTTCCCATTGTGACAGGGGATGCAGTTGTAGCGGCGGCTCCGAGCGTGGTCGTTTCAGAGACAAAGAAGGATATTCCGCGAATCACACTTGTCGCAGATGAAAAGCGACCCGCGACCAAGGTAGAAGTCGGTCTTGACCAGCGGATCACGAAGAAGGAACCCGCGACAGAGCAGCGATTCGAGAGTGCTTTGTCAGGATCAGCCTCGACCAGGGAACAAGACTTGAAGCCCCACGAAGCGAGCGGTTCGAACACGGAACAGATCCCGGCCTCGACAGCAAGCTCCGGATCGTCCAGGGCTTCCCACAATACGCAGGTCGAGCTGCAGACCGGAACTGCGCCAGTGACTACGCCGATTCACCCGCACGCCTCACCTGTTCCACAGGCGGAGAAGACAGCATCGGTGAGTGCTGCTACAGGAGGAGGCCAGCAGTTGAATGCGGAATCTTCCGCTACGCGAAACTACGCGGAGAGCGAACACAGGACTGTGACAGCAACGCCGACCACGCTTGAAGTTGGTCTTCCCGGGGGCGCTCACGGCTGGCTGAAGGTTCGAGCTGAGCTGGCGGGGGATGGAGCGGTCCATGCCTCGGTTTCCTCAAATTCGGCATCCGGAACAGAGATGCTGCGGCGAGAGCTTCCGACACTTACGAGCTACCTGCATCAGGAACAGGTTCGAGTGAGTTCGGTGGTGGTGCAGGCGCCGGCGAGCGCGATGGATCTTTCGAATCCTGGCTCCGGAGAGGACCGCCGTCAGGCGATGAACGGAGGATCGCCTGACGCGAATGGAAGCGGAGGGGGGAGGGAGGCTCCGTCGAGCGACAGCAGTGTCGCTGGACAGAATCAGCAGGCCTTCAGAGACGAAGGCGACATTGGCGAATCGCTTTCGAATGGATATGCGGGACTCGGCGGTTGGCTGAGCATACGAGCGTAAGCAAAAGAGATGGAGGAGATATGGACTTATCGCAGCTGGGAGCACTCGTAGGACAAGGAAAAGCTGCCGAACGGGTAGCAACGTCGCTGGCACCGAAGGCGAAAAGTGTGACAGCAAAGGATGCTGCAAGCAGCACGGATGGCGGATCGGGAACCGCGGCTACAACCACGGATAACTCAACGATTACCTCGAATGATTTCCTGACGCTGCTTGTTACTGAGCTGAAGAATCAGGATCCGACTCAGCCGACCGATCCAAATGCGTACATTCAGCAACTGGTCGGCGTGAACAGCCTGCAGCAGTTGATTCAGATCAATCAGGGATTGGGCACACTCGAAAGCGGAATTACGGGCTAAGGGCTTAGCAATGTCGAAGCGCCGATGCAGCCGAGTGTGAACTATAGGAAAGAATTAGAGCGCGTTAGATAAAAGGAGAAGGGAAGATGGGATCTTTTTCAATCGCATTGAGCGGTCTGCAGGCTGATACCACGTCGTTGAACACGATCGGGAACAACCTGGCAAACCTGAATACGACAGCATACAAAGAACAGGGAACCACATTTGAGGACCTGTTCTATCAGCAGATCGGTACTTCCGGATCCAACAACCCGCTCCAGGTCGGCGTGGGTACGAGGGTCTCCGGCACCTCTACTGACTTCACGCAGGGAACGCTTTTGCCTACTGGTCAGCCGAGCGATATGGCGTTGAGTGGCAACGGCTTTTTCGTGGTCAACCAGAACGGCGTACAACAGATTACCCGGTCAGGCGACTTCCAGCTGAGTCAGGCAGGTGACCTGATCACGACCTCCGGAGCCAGTGTGATGGGATATCCGGCCAGCAATGGCGTTGTCAACGTGAATGCGTCGCTGGTTCCGATTCAGCTCCCTGTAGGTGTGACCCAGGCGGCACAGGCGACACAGAACATCTCGATTACTGCAAACCTGAATGCGGCTGCATCGGTCGGCACCTCCTTCACGACGCCGGTCACGATCTATGACTCGCTTGGAAAGAGCCATGCCTTGTCGGTGACCTACACGAAGACAGGATCGAACCAGTGGGATTACAGCGTCGCAGTTCCTGCCGGAGATGCAACCGGGGTACCTTCGAATAACACTGGCACCCTGACGTTCGATTCCACTGGAACCCTGGTCTCTCCGACAGGATCGATCAACAACATCACCTTTCCCACGCTCACAGATGGTGCGAGCGATCTGAGCTTCAATTGGAATCTCGCCAGCGGCGGCAGCCCCACGCTTACGCAGACCACGGCTCCTTCGACGACTGGCTTCTCGGGGCAGGACGGATATGCGAGCGGAAATTACTCGGGCTTTACCGTCGATCAGAACGGAGTTGTAACGGCGAAGTTCGACAACAACCATACCCAGGTCGTGGGGCAGGTCGCAGTAGCTACCGTGACGAACACTCAGGGGCTTGTAAGAGTAGGCCACAACAGCTTTGAGACGACGGCGGCGTCGGGAGATGCTGTTGTCGGAGTTGCCGGGACCGGCGGCCGCGGGACGGTGGAAGATTCTACGCTGGAGCAATCGAACGTAGACATCTCGACTGAGTTTGCGAACCTGATCGTGGCGCAGCGTTCGTTCGAGGCCAATTCGAAGACCATTACCACCTTTGATTCGGTCACGCAGGCGACGCTCGGAATGATTCGCTAACACTCTTTGCACGTAACCCCGTGAGGGCGGCTTCGGCCGCCCTCACGCTTTTGCGGCTGTCTGCACAGATCCGTCATTGTGAAGGTTCGCTAATCCGCCCTGCTGCAACTTTGGCTTGGTGATTGCACCAGTGACAGGCATCATGGCTACTACACCTCCTGTCATTCAGGCAAAGATTACTTCGGATCCGGTCAAACTTCCGCTAGCACCGCTGCTGGTCTCTGTGGTGGTTGGCGTAGTGGTGGCGACGGCAGGCGTTGGCGGGATGATCTGTTACCTGCTGCGCTCAGGCAAGGTTCCCATCCGTGTTGCCGGAGTCGCGCCAGTTGTACCAACTGCCCCCCTGAAGACCCATATGGTTGCTCTCGAGCCGCTGCTTGTGAACCTCGCCGATCCTTCAGGCAGTGCCTTCCTCAGAGCGGGAATCACGCTGTCGATTGAAGATCCGGCGGAGGACAAAGGCAAAGAGACAAACGCCGGGGAAGCGAAGCCCTCCAGCAAGGATGCGGACGCGGCGCTACGCGACACCGCACTGACGGTGCTGGGGCAGCAGACTTCGGATCAGTTGCTTGCTGCCAATGGCAAGGAGCGCCTGAAGGCGGAGCTGAAGTCCGCGCTCGCCGAGCACAACCCTACGGTGAAAGTCGCTGACCTTTTCTTTACCGAATTCCTGGTGCAGCGATAAGCAGGAGAGAGAGTGATGGCAGAGACCGAGTTGGCAAAAGTTGAGACAAAGAGCTCCATCGCTCCCACCCCTGAGAGAGCGCCGGTCGAGCCATCGCCGCAACCTTGGATGAAGCGAATCGAAGAGCATCCGTCATGGCCCCTGCTGTCGCAGATGACGGTTGCCACGACAGCAGCGATACCGATTGAAGGCTTCAAGATACGAGATCTTCTGCGGCTGGAACCGGGGCAGATCGTTGAGAGCATGTGGACCCACACGGAGGATATTCCGTTGAACGCAGGGCGGGTTCAGGTTGCGTGGGGAGAGTTTGAGGTGGTCGATCAGAACCTTATGGTGCGGCTAACGCGGTTGGCGTAACTGGGCAAGAGAGATGGGATTTGCGATGCGGGCTTCGATGTGGGCACGGAATGCGACCGGGAACAAAAATCAACACGATGGGTTGGCAGGGTGGCTGCTGCAGTGGTGGATGGGACGCAGGTCGGGGAAGGCGAAAGCAGTTCGCCAGATGGAAGTGTTGGAGACGCTTCCACTGGACGGAAGAAGACAGTTAGTGCTGGTGCGATGCGCGGGGGAGCAGTTTCTGGTGGGAGGAGGTCCGGACCAGGTGAACACCATCCTTCGGGTCGGGTGCGGAGATGCGACGACGGCGGCCGGGGATGATCTATGCGAGTGAGAGTTCTTCTAATGTTTGTCTTCCTCGCTGTGTGCGATTCGACGCTGGCTGCGCAAACCCATGGTTCGTTCTGGGTGAAGCGAAGCCCGATGACGCTCCAGAGTCTGCACAAGGGAGCGGCTAAAGGAACCAAGGCCGAATCTCATAAGCCTGGGGCGCATGCGATATCGCCTGAGAAGGGAGAAAGTCTCTCCAGCCATGCTGCGGATTCGATCGAAGATGCAATCAAGACGGGCCACAGCGTGCCCTGGTCGATCGTTCTGGGTCTCACGCTGCTTACATTAATTCCCGCGATTCTTTTATCGGTTACGCCGTTAGTGCGATTGCTGGTGGTGTTCCATTTTCTGCGACAGGCACTTGGAACCCAGACCGCACCCTCGAATCAGGTGCTGATGGGGCTTGGGCTGATGATGACTTGGTTTTTGATGACGCCGGTTCTGCTTCAGGTGGAACAGCAGGCAGTGACGCCATATCGAGCCGGTGCGATCTCAGGTGAAGAAGCAATGAGCCGAGGCATACAGCCGGTCAAGCAGTACATGCTGCGTTATGCGCGGGAGAAGGACCTGGCTGTATTTGCGTCCGCAGCGATGAGCACACGTCCTCAGAGCAAGGCCGATCTTCCGGTAGAGGTCGTTGTTCCGGCTTACATGCTGAGTGAACTGAAAGCCGGTTTTCAGATCGGAGCTGTACTGTTCCTGCCCTTTCTCCTGGTGGATCTGGTGGTAGCCAGTGTGACGACTTCGATCGGCATGATGCAACTCCCGCCGGTCGTCATTTCAACGCCGCTGAAGATCCTCCTGTTCGTGATGGTCGACGGTTGGAATCTGCTTGCGGACCAGTTAATCAAGAGCTTTTGACTTTCGATGGAGAGATGAGATGGGACCAGATCAGACGGTTGCAGTCCTGAGAACGCTACTGGTAGAGGCGATGCTGCTGAGCGCGCCGTTGTTGATAAGCGCATGCCTGATCAGCCTGCTGGTAAGCCTGGCGCAGACGCTGACGGGTGTGCAGGAACAGACACTCACGGCGGTGCCGAGACTGATCGTTGTCTTCGGCGTGTCCATGGTTGCCATGCCGTGGATGATTCACCGGACGGTCGCGTACTCCCTTCGCCTTCTTTACGACTTGCATCGGTACCTGGGATAGAGAGATGGTTGATCTGGACAGCACAATTCCGGCTGACTGGCCACACTTTCTCATCGTCGGTGTGTTGGTGATGATCCGCGTGAGCGGCCTGATGGTGTTCGCCCCCGTGTTTTCTTCCGTCGCGATCGCACCCCGGATCAAGGCTGGTTTTGTCTTCGCACTTACGATTCTGTTGTCGCCAGCTGTGAGCGCTGTGCCTGATGCGCGACCCCTGTTGGACATGATGTCCATTCTGGGTGAGCTGGGTGTGGGGCTCGTCTTCGGACTTTCACTGACGATGTTGAATGAGGCATTGATGTTCGCCGGCACGCTTCTTGGCATGCAGTTCAGCTTTTCCCTGGTGAACCTCCTCGATCCGAATTCCAAGGTGGAGACTCCGGTATTGGGACAGCTGTTGAGCTGGCTGGGTGTGCTGGTTCTGATTGGCGCCGGACTCGATCGAACCATGCTCGGCGCCATGGTACGTAGTTTCCGGTTGGTTCCTGTTGGCCACGCAATGGTCCAGGCGCGGACTGGAATGGCACTGGTGCAGATGGGTGGAGGGATCTTCCTCGCCGGGCTGCAGCTTGCAGCGCCTGTCATTGCGGCGGCGATGGTGGTCGAGATCACGGTTGCGCTGGTCGGCAGAATGGCACCGCAGCTTCCGGCCATGGTTCTGGGGATTCCGTTGAAGACGCTGATCTCATATGCGGTGCTGACTGGAAGCCTTGCCTTATGGCCGTCTTGGGTTGAAGGACACTTTAGCGCACTGCTCGATGCGGCGGGAAGGTTGATTGCAAACGGATGAGCGGAGAAGCCACCGAAAAAGCGACGCCACAACGAAAGAAGAAGGCGAAAGAGAAAGGCGACGGAGTCCACAGCCGTGAGCTGCTCTCTTCCATGGCCATGCTGGGTGGCGTCCTGATGCTGGGCTCGACTGCGCACGGCTTCTCCGGGAGCTGGGGCAAGGTATACCTCGAGAGCCTGCGCTCTGCCGGCATCGGCAATGTGAGCGGGGAGCGACAGTGGATCGAGGCCCTCCGGCATATGATCCAGCCTGCAGTTCTGCCGATTGGCCTGGTGCTGGTTGCGAGCTTCGGTTGCGCTCTGATAGCAGGGATAGCGCAGTCTGGAGGAGTACAGCTCCACCCGAATGCGGTTCAGCTGAAGTTCTCGCGAGTCAACCCTGCGCAGAATCTCAAGAATCTCTTTAGCCTTCGCCAGGTTATGCGATTGGTGAAGTCTCTTATCCCCGCAGCCATCATGGTTGCGTTGGGATGGAGATCGCTGAGCGCGAATCTTTCTTCGATGCCTGCGATGAGCCTTGTGCGTCTGCCTTCTACCTTCTCAAGCGCTTACAGTCTTTCACTCGATGCTGCGTGGCTGATGCTTTGTTGGTCTGCTCTCGACTACGGCATCGAGTGGAGGAGCTGGAACCAGCGCCTGAAGATGAGCAAGCAGGAGATCCGCGAGGAGATGCGGGACTCGATGGGAAATCCCGAGATCAAGGGCAGGATCAGACAGATTCAGCATGCCATGCGCAGGCGCAAGGTGAAGGCTGACATGTCGCGGGCCAGCGTCGTGATTACGAACCCGACGCACTACGCTGTAGCCCTTGAGTTCAGTTTTGAGACGATGCAGGCGCCAGTGGTTCTCGCCAAGGGACGCGACCTGTTTGCGGCAGAGATTCGCGAAGAGGCGAAGTGGGCTGGTGTGCCGATCATTGAGAACCCGCCGCTTGCGCGGAGTCTGTATCGGATGGTCGAGCCGGGGAAGGCGATTCCTTTCGAGCTTTACTCAGCCGTGGCAGGAATCCTGGCGTATCTGTATCGCCAGAAGGTGGAAGAGCGAATGCGGAAGCAAAGGCAGCAGGCGCAGGCGAAGTCGCCAAGAGTGCCTTATTCAGGAGCGATGGCGATGGGAATGCGTGGTGTAGGAGGCGGTATATGAGCGCAAAGCGAACAGCGGGTGGATGGTCACCTGCGAAGATGCAGGCGTACCTTTTGCCCGTAGCGGCCATCAGCATGGTCTTCGTGATGCTGATTCCGATTCCGAGTATCGTACTGGATCTGTTGCTGGCCGCCTCGATCACCGCGTCGGTGATCGTATTTCTTACAGCAGTGCAGGTACGGCGTGCGGTCGACTTCTCTGTCTTTCCAACCTTGCTGCTCCTACTGACTCTGTTCCGCCTATCGCTTAATCTTGCCTCGAGCCGGCGAATCCTGCTGCATGGTCATGAAGGCACTGCCGCTGCGGGGTCCGTGATCGAGGCCTTCGGGCAGTTCGTCGTCGGTGGGAACTACATCGTTGGCTTTGTTCTGTTTCTTGCATTGATTGCGATTCAGTTTCTTGTGGTCAGCCATGGTGCGGTGCGAACCGCCGAGGTCACGGCGCGTTTCACGCTCGATGCTCTGCCTGGCAAACAGATGGCGATCGATGCGGATATGAATGCCGGACTAATTGACGAGCAACAGGCTCGTAAACGCAGGCAGGCAATCGCGCGCGAGGCTGAGTTCTATGGCGCCATGGACGGTGCGGCGCGATTCAATCAGCGCGACACGATGGCGACGATCCTGATTACCGTCATCAACATTGTCGCTGGGCTCCTGATCGGTGTGATTCAGCAGGGTGCAGATCTGGCCACCGCTGTGAGAACCTACACGATTCTCACGGTCGGCGATGGACTTGTCACGATGATTCCGAGCCTCCTGGTCTCTGTGGCCGGAGGCATGGTTCTGACCCGGGCATCGTCTTCAGGATCTCTCGATCAGGAACTGGGCACACAACTCCTCAAAGGAAAAAATACGCTATGGATCGCGTGCGGCGTACTGATCGCTCTCGCACTGATTCCCGGACTTCCTAAGCTTGCGTTCTTTCTGATGGCTGGGGGCGTGGCTTTGATAGCACGGAGGCTTCCGGCTGGATCGGTGGAGGCTGCTTCCTCCGAGGCTGAGACGGCGCCAGCAGGCAAAGCCAAGAGTGCGGAGGCTGTGGCGGGAGAGAATCTCGCTTCGTTGCTGAAGATCGACGATCTGACGCTCGAGATCGGCTTTCAGTTGATCCCCCTGGTTGACGAGAAGCAGGGGGGCCAGATGTTGAATCGGGTCCGTGCTCTCAGGCGACACCTTGCGACAGAGCTGGGCTTTATCGTTCCATCGGTTCACATTGCAGACAATCTGCGCCTTAAACCGAGGGAGTATGTCGTCAGCCTGCGTGGGGTGGAGATAGCACGCTGGCAGATGGAGCAGAACTGCCTGCTTGCGGTGAATGCGGATCCGAAGGCGCGGCCGCTTCCGGGAGTTGAAACCAGGGAGCCCGCCTTCGGTGTCAGCGCGCGATGGATCCAGCCGGGGCTGGAGGAGCAGGCGCTGGCAGCAGGCTACTCGGTCGTCGACCAGACGACGGTGATCGGGACTCACCTGGGAGAGCTTATCCGCCGTCATGCGCACGAGCTGCTTGGGCGGCAGGAGGTGAAACGCCTGCTCGACAGCATGAATGAGAGTTTTCCAAAGCTGGTCGAAGAACTGGTTCCCAAGCTCCTGTCGCTCGGAGAGGTGCAGAAGGTTCTGCAGCAACTGCTCCGAGAACAGGTCTCAATCCGAGACCTGGGTGGAATTCTTGAAGCCCTGGTTGAGGCGGCGCAACAGACCAAAAACCTGGTTCACCTGGTGGAGTCGGTACGTCAGACGCTGGGCCGTGGGCTCGTGCATTCCATGCTGGCTAGCGACGGTAGCCTGAACGTTCTGCTGCTGGATCAGAAGATCGAGAACGAGCTGATTGGCACGTTCGATCCGCAGAGCGCAGCCTTGTTGCTGAGCGATGGTTCACGAGCCGGGATGCCTGCGGACTTTTTGAAGCGGGTTGTGGATTCTGTGAAACGCCTAACCGGAGCCTCCTCTGGAGCGGCCCTTCCCGTGCTCCTATGTTCGAGTCCGGCGCGTTATCACGTGAGGCGCTGGCTGGAGCCTTTTCTTCCCAAGGTAACGGTGCTTTCACCAGTGGAGATTCCGGCTGAGGTGAGAGTGAAGAGCATCGGTACGGTCGGCTAGAACGGGCGACACAATCTGCACGTGGAGTTGGACTATGGAGGCGAGGATGAGCGCAACACAACCGATGACGGTGAATCTGCTTGGACCGGGTGCGGGCAGGCCGGAGTGGCTTGGCGAAGAGAACGAGGAGGCGAAAGCGATGCCTGCATGTAAACCGTTTACCGAAGGTGGGAATAAAGCGGAGTCGCAGGCCGGAACGGACATCGCCCAGGACAGGGACCTGCTCCTGATGGAGCAGCTGCCCACGGTACGATACATCGCTCGCCGCATCCATGAACGTCTACCTCAGCACGTGGATCTCGACGATCTTGTTTCGGCGGGCGTGGTGGGTCTGATCGATGCATTTTCGAAGTTCGATCACAACAAGAGGGTTCAGTTCAAAAGCTATGCTCAGTTTCGAATACGGGGAGCGATTCTCGACTCTTTGCGTTCTCTCGACTGGAGCCCCCGCGAACTGCGGCGCAAGGGCAGGGCGGTCGAGGAGGCAATTCGTTCCGTTACACAGCGGATGCGTCGAGCACCGAGCGAGCAGGAGATCGCCTCGGAGATGAAGCTGACGCTGGCCGAGTATCAACAGCTTCTGGGCGATCTGAAGGGGCTGGAGATTGGAAGCCTGCATATGGAACGCTCCGAGGATTCAGGCGATGAAGAGCTCGCATATATCCCCGGAGCACCGGAGGAAGACCCGCTGTTTCGCTGCCTGAAGGGAGAGATGAAGCAGAGGCTGGCCGATGCCATCGAAGAGCTTCCGGAGAAGGAGCGCATGGTGCTGACGCTCTACTACTACGAAGAGCTGACGATGCGGGAGATCGGCTTGACGCTGGGTGTGGTCGAGTCGCGGGTTTCGCAGATTCATTCTTCCGCAGTTGTAAGGTTGCGAAGCTCTCTGGCAGGACTGCGGCCGACTGACGCGGCTCGATCCGCAAAGCCGGAACGTAAACGCTCGGGCACTGGACGCTGATGATGGCGATCCTCATCTCTCTGGAGAGGTCCTAATGGAAAAGAAACTTGGACAGGAAGATATTGATGCGCTCTTCGCCGCGGCGAATGTCACCGCGAATGCGGTGAAGGTCGAGGCCGACAAAGAGCCGGAGAAGTATATCTTCAGTCGGGCCGGCCAGATCAGCAATGACCAGCTGAGGGCGATCACAACGGTGAACGATCTCTTCGCCAGGAACCTGATGCACTCGATGGGTGCATGGCTCCGCATGCCCTTTCGCGCAAAGCTGGTTGCCGGAGAGCAACTACCGTTCAGCGAGTTTCTCGAGCGGCTATCAGCGATGGCGTATATCTGTTCGCTGCGCCTGGAGCCTCTCGGAGCAGTTGGTCTGCTGGAGCTGGATCTGGCGCTGGTAGCGCCGATTGTGGATGTGTTGCTGGGCGGTGTTGGGCGAGCGGCGGAGAGACGCGAGCCCACCGACATCGAAGAAGCGATCATGCGTTCAGTGATCGAGATGATCGTCCAGGAGCTGACGCTCGCATGGCAGGCAGTGGGCCTGGAATTTGCATTTGAGAAGCGGGAGACCGAGGCGCAGACCGCGAGAACCATGACACTGGGCGAGAAGACACTCTGTGTGAGCTTTGAGGTACGTATGCCCGAGGTGCAGGGCGTCGTGAATCTTTGCCTGCCCGCGGTTGTGCTGAATGCGATCTTGCGCAAGCTGATTGCGGAGGGCGATCGCCCGCGGCGGAGATCGAAGGAATCGGTGGTACGGATGCGCGAACTGATGGCTGATTCCAGGGTAGAGGTGCTGCTTCAGCTTCCCGCTGTGCGCTTGCGTGCCAGCCAGATCACCGCGCTTGAGCCTGGACATGTGCTTCGTCTTCCGATCGCCCGCCACGAGTCCTCGGATCTGATTGTGGGAGGTCAGCTGATGGGCAAGGCACAGGCAGTGCGTACGGGGGAGCACCGAGGCGCGAGGCTTGAGACATCGCAGATCGCTGCCATGCTTCAGACGCCTGACGCTTCTACGTCAGCGATGCGGATCAACTAAAGGGAGAGACAGATGGAACAGGTGGCAGCGGCAAGCGGAAGTGCAGGTCTCGAGTCGAAGATGGATCTACTGTGTGACATCGATCTCGATGCAACGCTTCGCTTCGGAGCACGTGAGATGGCGTTGCACGAGGTTTTGGAGTTGGGACCGGGAACGGTGCTGGAGCTCGATCGTCACGTGAGTGAGCCCGTAGATCTGGTTGTAGGGGACAGGATCGTGGCCAGAGGAGAGGTCGTCGTCGTAAGCGGCAACTTTGCCCTGCGCGTAACGGAAGTAGCAACGCCGCAGCTGCGGCTGGAGACCATACGATGCTTTTTCTAGGAAAGAAGACTGAGACTATGTTCATCCCTTCGCCGCTTCCTGCACTGGACAATCCGCTTGCCTGGGGTAGGGATGAGTACGTTCCGTCGAAGGTGGTGTCGCAGGATCTTGATAGCAGACAAGGGCGCAGATCATGTTCCAGTCTGCAGTGCACATCGAGCTGGACTTCGCCATGGCGTAATCGCAAACGGCCCCTCTTCGAGGATCAATGGGGATGCAGCGGACGGTGCGTTCTAAGTTTTGTGCGGACGGCGGTTCGTCGCGAGTCTGCCAGATATTCGGACGGAGCGGGTATACCGCATCGCCATCGAATCCCCTTGGGCCTGTTGATGCTATCCCAGGGGTGGATCACGAATCCCCAACTACAGCATGCACTCGATTTTCAGAGACAGAATGGAGGTCGTATCGGTGACATTCTTGTTGACGAATGCGGGCTTACGCCCGAGAAGGTCACCCGCGGTCTGGGCATGCAATGGAGCTGTCCCATCCTTGGGTTGACCGGCTTCTCCGCACATGAGATGAGTTTTGTGGTCCCCCGGCCGCTTGTCGACCAGCTGGGCTTTGTACCGCTTCGTATCGCAGGGTCGAAAATCCTGTATCTGGGCTTCGAAGAACACCTGGACGCGTCGGCTGCCCTTGCACTCGAACAGATGTCAGGTCTGAAGGTCGAGAGCGGCATCATGCCGACCGAGGAGTACCAGGCCGTCCGCTCCCAGCTGCTAGAGAGGCAGGGGATCGAACTCAAACAGGAGACGTTCAGGGAAACGGATGCAATGGCAGCGCGGATCACCGCAATACTTGAACATGCACAACCGGTCGCTTCCAGACTCGTCCGCGTAGGACGATTTTACTGGCTGCGGCTGTGGCTGGAACCTGCCGTACTGAGAGGAGCGGGCGTCGTGCCTGTAACCGACGAGGACATGCTCGACTACGTCTTCACAACGGAAGACTGAGCTGTACAAGAGATCCCGAAACACGAACGCCCTGCGATTCTCATCGTCAGGGCGTTCGTGTCGAAAGGAACTTATCGGGACAGCATCTTAGCGCTGCGAGAGGGTAGCTTCAGAAGACGCCTCAGCAATGGTTTGGGATGATGCCGGCGAGACAGAAGCCGTGGAGGCAGTTGAGCTGGTCTGGTTCGGTCCCAGCCCGAGCTTAATGATCGCGCGCGAATCCGGCATCAGCTTGGTCTGCCAGCCATTATCCGACTGGTACTTCTGCATTGCGGCCTCGGTTGCTGCATCCCAGTGTCCGGACGTCTCGGACATATAGCCGGAGCGAACCAGCGCCTGCTGAATCTCAGTGGCCCGGGTGTCGTCGATCGAACGCTGACCGGTGTGCTTGGCCTCAGTATGTTTTGGCGAGCTGGATGTATGGTGTTTGCGAAGCTTTGCGACGCAGGGAGTTACTGCTGTTGCTAGAAGTAAAGCGAAACTTAGGAGTCGGCCTGGCCGCATGAAGAAAAAACCTCGAGGATGCAGTATTGGGGGCAGAGGACCGTTCTGTCTGCCGAGCTCTTTTGTTAGGTTATCCCCTAGCGATCAGGAGATGCAAGAAAAAGGTTACACAAATGAGTACCTGTTTCCCGGGCCGGGAAACAGGTGGGAGGGACCAACTCTGCGAGAACCAATCATCACGGTTCCCGCAGAGTCATCAATACCGGACTACGGGAGGGTTCCTCCCACGTACGAGTTCCCGCTGTCTTTTCGGAGAGGCGAGTGAATGACGAAGACCACGTCGTCCTTGGACTTCAACTGACTGACGATTGCCCGGTAGGAGGCTTCGTCGGTCACCGGCTTCTTGTTGATCTCGCTGATGATGGCGCCCTTGGCGAGGCCGATCTCATCAGCAAAGGATCCGGGACGTACGCTCATCACGATTACACCGCGGCTGATTCCAGTCTTCTGGGCTACAGACGGCGGGATCACCGAAACCGTAATGCCGAGCTTGCTCTGCCCTGCATCGGATTCCTGCGGTCCGTTTTCGTTATCGCTGTTATCTCCGGCGAGATCGGCATAGGTCTTTGCCCGATCGCCGATCGTGACTTCGGCCGTACCCGGTTTTCCGTCACGGAGATATCCCAGTTTGACCGTGCTTCCAACCTTGCGGGCAGAGATGTCGCCCACGAGATCATCACCGTCCTTGATCTGTCGACCATCGATGGACACAATCACGTCGCCAGGCTTGATGCCAGCCTTGGCTGCGCCGCCGCTGGGGGTGACCGTGGAGACGATGATCCCGTTCTTGAAGCCGTAGATGCGGCCCACTGCTGAACTGGTGGAAGACTGGAAGCTGATACCGATGGAGCCACGGACTACCTTGTGCTCCGGTCCAATCAGCATGTTGTACACATTGGCGATGATGTTGGACGGCATGGCAAAGCCGACACCCTGGGAGCCCATGGATTGGGTGTAGATGGCAGTGTTCATGCCGACGACCTCGCCATCCATATCGACCAGCGGACCGCCGGAGTTACCGGGATTGATGGCGGCGTCTGTCTGGATGAACTTCTGGAACTGCGACTGGGAGATGCCGGAGGGGCTGGGTTCGTCGATAGAGCGGTTTTTGGCAGAGACGATACCTGCGGATACAGTTTGAGAGAGTCCAAACGGACTGCCGATCGCGAGGACCCAGTCGCCCACCTGGGCACCGTCGGAGTTGCCCAGCTTGACCGTGGGCAGAGGCTTCTCCGCATCGATCTTGATGACAGCGATATCAGTGTCTTTGTCTACTCCTACCACCGTCGCAGGACGGCCTTCCGCATCCGGACCATTGTCGGGGTCGCTTGCGAGGCGGACGTAAATCTTGTCGGCTTTATCGACGACATGATTATTTGTGATGATGTAGCCGCGCGGATCGACGATAAAGCCAGAACCAAGGGCCCGGCGCTCGGCACCCATTGGGCCTTCACCGTCGTCACCACCCCCCGGGTTTCCGAAGAAGCGGTTGAAGAAGTCTTGCATGTCGTTCTGCTGATCGTCATCGCCGCCATCGGGATTGCCGGGTACGGGTCCCCGCTGTGTTCCATGGCGCCCACGACGATCCTGACTCTGCTTGGGGAGCGATTCGGTGTTGATATTCACGACTGCCGGACCCACCTGCTTGGCGATCTGAGAGAAGCCGTTCGAAAGCGTCTTCGCCGCCGGAATAACCAGAGGCTTTGCGTCTGAGCTGTCGGGCGTCTGTTCCTTGCCGCTAACCCCACGAGTGATGACAGAGCCGACGAGAATGCCGGCCGATAACGTAGCCAGGAGGGCGAAAGTCGTGGTAAGTCTATGGCTACGCACGGGGTGCAGCCAGCTCTTTAGCTTGCTTGTTGGTGTATCCATTTAGAGATTCAGACCTCTTTCGTTTACTTCCTGCCCATGACTTCCAGCGCCAGACAGGCCAAGCGTTAAGTATAGTCCTCGGGCAGCGGATACGGTTTTTCTGTGAGCATCCGGTTCCTTCAGCAGTTAGACGCGAACGAGCGGCAAACGGTGCCTCTTCTATCGAGTGACGAATGCTGGAGAACTCCCCATATTCCGACGTTGGGACTGTTTAGAGAGGATGCTCGGAGATTGGGTTGGGTGCTGGGACGAGCTCCGTCAACAAGATTCCACCCAGGATCAGAGCTGCTCCCATCATGGCGCGCGAGCTCAGACGTTCTCCAAGGAATAAAAACGACGTGAGCCATGCAAAGACAGGCTCCAGAGTCAGAATGAGAGCTGTATGTGCAGGAGGAAGGTGTCGCTGAGCCCAGCTCTGAATGGTAAAGGCGGCCGCGGTTGCCAGCAGCGCTGTAACCAGCAGCGCCACAATCAGTCGGAGGCTGACAGCGAAATAAACTCGGCCGCCAAGCGGCAGCGTGATCGCCATAAATAATGCCGCGAAGGCGATCTGCAGTGTGGCAAGTTGTCGGATAGGCGTCCGTGGGGAGGCATGTGCCAGAGCAAGTAGATGTCCGGCGAAGGCGATGGCGCAGAGCAGCGTCAACAGGTCGCCCATGCCGATGGAGCTGAAGATATTCGCGAAAGTGGTTCCGGAGGGCGTGGTCAGCAGTAGCAGGCCCCCGAAGGCAAGCAATGCTCCCATGAGGGCGGCGATTCCGGGCCTGGGCGACGAAGTGGGTCGCAGCGCAGGGATCGAAGTCAGAAGCGGGACGAAGACGACCACCAGCCCCGTGATGAAGGCCGATTTTGCAGCAGTCGTGCGGGCGAGTCCTGACGTTTGAAGCTGATATCCCGCTGCCAGGAACAGTCCGACACCGGCTCCGACGAGGACCGTCTTCCGTGACATATTTCGCAGCTGACGATGATTGACGATCACCAGAGTGAGCGCCGCTAGGCCCATACGCAGCAGGTTGAAGAGAAGCGGCGACGCATCGTTGAGAGCATCCTTGACCACCACGAAGGTGGTGCCCCAGAGAGCAACCACGGCAAGCAGCAGCAGATGTGCGAGCGTGGATGGGGTTAGTCGGGACAAGCTGCTGCCTGGAGTTTGTTTCAAGTGAGCAACCGCATCTGGCTCAAGAAGTGGAGTTTAGGGTAGCATCCACTTCATCCATCGCAGATTCTGCCGCAAGTTGAGGTGCGATCTGTGTGGCCGCGAGCAGAAGAAGAAGAATCCGGCGCAACGCTATCTCGCGACCTGTAGGGTCGTACCACTCATCCAGCGTGTGGATACTGCCGCCGGATCCCCCCGTACCAATGGCGAGAGCGGGAACTCCGAGAGACAGGGGAAGGTTGGCGTCAGTCGAACCGAGGCGAAGCTCTGTTCGAAGACTGAGATGTCGATCGACGGCGCGGAGTGTGGCCAGAAGAGTCGAGTCTTCCGGAAGAGAACCCGCAGGACGGTCGCCGATGGACTCCATCTGCAGCGTTGGAGCCGGCGAGAACGATTGGAAGGCGTTCACCGAGTCAGAGAGCAGGCGATGAACCTCAAGCGTTGCATTGTGCAGGACGCGCCTCTCGCTGGAACGAATCTCCAGCAATGCGCTCGCAGAGAAGGGAATCGAGTTGACCGACGTGCCGCCCGAGATGTGACCCACGTTCAGCGTGGTTAGAGGAGATGAGGGCAGAGGCAGCTCCGAAATCCTTGTGAGCGCCCGGCTGAGAACCAGAATCGGATTCGGTGTGCCTGCGTCAGACCATGAGTGGCCGCCGGGACCAGTAATCGTACAGCGGAAGCGCAGGCTTCCCAGTGCGCGAGTTACCACACCCGTTCCGCTTCCTTCGAGCGCAATGGCAGCGGCGATGCGCTTTCTGTAGGGGCCCTCCGTAAATAGGTGGCGCATGCCACGCAGATCGCCTTCGCCCTCTTCGCCCACGTTCGCGGCGAAAAGAATGGTTGCAGGAGGGTTAATACGGGAATGCTGTAACGCTGCTGCGATGGCAAGCAGAGCCGACAATCCTGCTGCGTTGTCACATACCCCCGGGCCCTCGATTCTCCCCGTCTTAGCCTGCTCTTTGGGTTCGCAGAGGGTTCCCGCGGGAAAAACCGTATCCAGGTGAGCAGAAAGAAGGATGATCGGGCCGTCCTGGCCGAAGTCCTCCTCGGGCGCGATCTCGCCGAGAGCGTTCCCCGCAGCGTCAAGATGGATGCTGCTGAGCCCGAGTTTGTGAAAAAGATCGACAAACCATGCCGCACGGTCACCCTCCCCAAACGGAGGCGCCGGAATGGCGACCATCTCCAAAAGCCAGCGACGAAGCTGGGGTTGGTGCAGATGCAGCCAGTGAAAAGCACGATGCACCGCTGTCAGGCTGGCGAGATTGCTGATCCGCTGATGAGTCGCTGCTGACATGTCCTTTGAAGGTTAGCGCGATTCCGCGCGGAATTCGTAATCGACATTCACAAGAAACAGTCCCTGGGGAGGGGCGGTCGGCCCTGCGCTCGATCGAGCGCAGGAGCTGAGAATTGCAGGCAAAGCATCCGCAGAGGTTCGTCCACGTCCAACGTCGACGAAAGTGCCCACCAGGTTCCGAACCATGTGATGGAGGAATCCGGAGCCGGTGACCCTGTAGCAGAGACCGTCGCCATCCCGCTGCCAGCTGGAGGAAAAGATGGTGCGGACGGCCGATTGGTCCGGGATGACCTCGGAAGATCCCTCGTCGGCTGCCGTGCGGGTCGCAAGATCCGGCGATGTGGCCGCGAAGGAGGTAAAGTCATGCGTTCCCACTACGTGCCGAGCGGCTGATTGCATCTGAGCCAGGTCGAGCGGCCAGGTGCAGTTCCAGACGAATGGCGCCAAAGTAGGAGGGCAGATCGCCTGCACGGAGATGCGATACTCGTACGTCTTTCGACGTGCGCTGTGGCGGGCGTGAAACTCAGGTGGAACGGCTTCCACGGCGAGGATCCGGATGCTCGAGGGAAGAAGATTGTTGAGGGCGCGCTGAAGGTTCGGACGAGGAATCGGCGAGCTCAGTGAGAAGGAAGCCACCTGTCCCAGCGCGTGAACTCCCGTATCGGTACGACCGGAGCCCTGGGGGAGGATCGTCTCTCCCGTGATGTGGCGCACTGCATCGGCAAGAGTGCCCTGGACGGTTGGGAGTCCGGGCTGTATTTGCCAACCGTGATAGGGGGTGCCGTCGTAGGCAATGGTGAGTTTCCAGTGATGCATGGGACAGATTGGACGGTAACACGAAGGATGGCTGAGGAATCGGCCCTTTCTTAGATCAAAGCTCATCGCCGTCACCGGTAAAAGGCCGAGGTTGATATACTTGCCGGGTCATAAAAATCTGAAAATCAGAGCATCGCGGGAACGAAATCGGAGACGCGCGCGTATCAGTGCCCAGCCACACCTCCAGCAAGGGAATCAACAGACGGTAACTGATGGATCATCATCTTTAAAGAGTCCTTGGGATAGGGCTGCGCGTCTTTAGTAAGACACTGTTGAAAGTAGATAAGGGTTATTTCCCGTCGGCCGGCGCGACGGGCCTGATGAAGTAATGCATTCCCGGCGGAGTCCCTGAATGAGTGGGAGCCCCGGTAAGAATCAAGGGAAGGTTGAGATCGCATCGTGAGATTAAGGGATATGCAGGCAGCGGCAAGTATTGGACTGCTGCTGATGAGCGTGAGCACACAGCCGCTGATGGCGCAGCAGGTCACTCCTCCGCCCCAGCCCCCGACGCAAAACCAGCCACAGCCACAGACACAGACACAAACTCAAGTCAGTCCGACCGCGCCGGCTCCGCAGCAAGCGGTCGTTACCGATACCACAGGAACCCCAGGTCTTCCGCAGGCTCCTCAGCCTAAGGCAACTGAGCCTTTTTATCTCCGGGACACGCCAGTCGATTACACCAAGCCCAAGAGTCATTTCTGGAACCCGATCGCGCCCTATACCCCAATTGCAGTACCCCAGGTTCGACTCGGAAATACGCCGCAGCTCATCCAGTTATTGCGTGACGGCAAGATATATCTCAGTCTTTCGGACGCAGTTACCCTTGCGCTGGAGAACAACTACGACATCGAAATTGCAAGAATCAATCTCGACATCGCAGACACTGACATCCTGAGGACCAAGGCCGGAGGAACGGTGCGCGGTGTCTCTACCGGTCTGGTAACCAATACGATCGGCGGAACTACCCAAACGATCACAGGCGGCGGTGGACCAGGAGGAACATCGAGCGGAGCCGGCGGAGGCGCGGCCGGTGCGACCGGTATCGTTCTCAGCACTAACGGCGGTGGTCCTGCCCCGATGAACCTGGATCCCGCATTCACCGGGACCCTTCAGTATGAATCCGCGAACTCACAGCAGACCAGTACGCTGATTACCGGAACCGACACACTCAAGCAGGAAGTCGGCTCCTATGACTTCGGTTATCAGCAGGGCTTCATTACCGGAACCACGTTTAATTTCACGTTCAACAACTCCCGGACCTCGACGAACAGCGTTCGGTCGACCTACAGCCCCCAGTTGAACTCTCTCTTTCAGGCACGGGTCACGCAGCATCTGCTGCAAGGTTTTGGCTGGGGAATCAATGGCCGGCTTATGCTGCAGGCAAGGAATGATCGCCGTATCACGGATTCTGCCTTCCGGCAGCAGTTGCTATACACCGTCACCCAGGTAGAGGACATCTACTGGGGACTGGAAAGCGCTTACGAGGATGAGCAGGCGAAAGAGCGAGCGCTGGCGCAGTCGACCCAGTTGACCGCCGACAACCGGCGGCAACTGGAGATTGGAACCCTCGCTCCTCTGGATGTTGTGAACTCCGATGCTGCAGTTGCAGCCGATAAGCAGGCGCTCGTGGCTTCTCAGACGAACCTTGAGTATCAGCAGTTGCTGATGAAGCAGGCGGTCGCACGCAATCTGAATGATCCGCAGCTCTCGAATGCGCCTGTGATTCCGACAGATCGCGTGAGCCTTGAACGGCTTCCAGAAGAAGATACTCCCATCGAAGATCTGGTGCGTCAGGCCTATGCGAATAACCCGCAGATCGAACAGGCCTCGCTGAACATGAAGAACAACGAGATCACCATCAAGGCATTCAAGAACGGATTGCTGCCCACGGTGGACGCGTATGCCTTCTACGGCGGTTCTGCCCTGGGCGGAGCGCAGAACCCGGTTCTGCAATGCGACTTTGTGACCGGCGCCGCCTGTCCTCCGGGATCCTATCCCACCAGAGGTCTGAACGATGTCTTAGCGAGAACCTTCAATGGCAGATACCCGGACAAGGGAGTTGGCGTCAACATCAACATCCCTCTGCGCAACCGTATCGCGCAGGCAGATCAGGCCCGCTCACAGATGGAATATCGCCAGTCAGAGATGCGCCTACAGCAGCTTTACACACAGGTTCGCATCAATGTCATCAACGGACAGTACGCCTTGACCAATGATAGGGCCCAGGTTCAGTCGGCGCAGGCTGCGCATGACTACGCAGTACAAAGCCTGGAAGCCGAGCAGAAGAAGTATAAGCTCGGCGCATCGACCACTGCCTTAGTGCTGCAGCAGCAACGAAATCTTGCGGCGGCTGACAACACGCTGATCTCCGCAACTGCCGCTTATGCGAGAGATCGCGTTTCGCTCGGCCAGTTGCTGTCAAACCTGTTGGATAAGTACGGCATCAACATCGTCGATGCAGCCACGGGCAACATCGCTCATCCGCCGACGATTCCGGGTCTCACGGCGCCGAAGGCTCCCGAGGAGCCGAAGCCGATCTCGGTCGTCCCGCCAACAACGCAGCAGTAATCTCACTAAGCTGCTACACCTCGAAGGGTCCCGGACAATGTCCGGGACCCTTGACTTTTGCACCGGCCGTTTGCCACACTCCACCGCCGTGACACAGGTGCTGCAATACACTGGAAGGATGAGTAAAGGACACGAGACAGCGACGGAGAACGCCCTCAAAGATTCAGCTTCGGCTTACCTGAGATCTGCGCGTCATCAGCCGGTGAACTGGCATGAGTGGAGTGACGAGGCGTTTGCATTGGCACAGGCCGAAGATAAGCCTGTCCTGCTCGATATCGGCGCGGTATGGTGTCACTGGTGCCACGTGATGGATCGAGAGTCGTATGAAAATCCTCCCACGGCGGAGTTGATCAACCAGCACTTTGTCGCGATCAAGGTTGATCGTGATGAGCGTCCAGATGTGGACACCCGATATCAGGCGGCGGTATCGGCGATCAGCGGCCAGGGAGGATGGCCTCTGACTGCTTTTTTGACGCCGGATGGAAGACCCTTCTTCGGAGGAACCTACTTTCCGCCCGAGGACCGGCATGGACGCCCCGGGCTTCCTCGCGTGTTGCTCACCATGGTCGAGGCCTTCCAGACCAAGCGCGGCGACGTGGACGAGTCGGCAGGAAGTGTGTTGGCTGCCATCGAGCACAATGAATCCTTTGCGGGACGTGCAGGCAATCCGGGCCCTGAATTGGTCAGCAAGCTCATCGAATCCGCCCTGAAGCAGTTTGATCCGCGGTCGGGTGGATTTGGTTCGCAGCCCAAGTTCCCTCACTCGGGCGCCATCGATCTTCTGCTCGATACTGCTTCTCGGCCCTCGTCTTCCACCGATTCGGCCATAGCGCAGCAGGCGAAGGTTGCTGCACTTGAAACTCTGGAGAAGATGTCGCGCGGAGGCATCTACGATCACCTGGCGGGCGGCTTTCATCGCTACTCTGTCGACGAACACTGGGTCGTCCCACACTTCGAAAAGATGGCGTATGACAACAGCGAATTGCTGAAAAATTACGTCCACGCCTATCAGAGCTTTGCCGAGCCCCGTTCCAAGGCAGTGGCAACCGACATGATCCGATGGATCGATGAGTGGTTGAGCGACCGTGAACATGGAGGTTTCTACTCGTCTCAGGACGCAGACTTCTCGCTGGATGACGACGGCGACTACTTCACATGGACCCGCGACGAAGCCGCTGCTGTCCTTACACCTGAAGAACTAGCGATTGCAGGAGATTTTTACCACATCGGTGAAATTGGTGATATGCATCACAACCCCGCCAAAAATGTCCTGCATGTGCGCGCATCGCTTGAGAGTATTGCGGGTAAGTACGGCGTTACGATCGAAGCGGCCCGCCAACTTCTAGTCTCGGCCAGGTTGAAGATGTACGCAGAGCGCCTGAAGCGGCCGACACCTTACATCGACAAGACAATGTACGTCGGCTGGAACGGTATGTGCATCTCCGCTTACCTGCATGCAGGACGGGTCTTGAATCTGCCGGCAGTTCGAGAGTTTGCCTTGAAGTCGCTGGACAGGGTTCTTGCGGCAGCTTGGGACCCGAGCACAGGGTTGTCGCACGTCGTTGCCTACGGCGAAGGAACTGCTGGTAAGCGCGTCGCGGCGACGCTGGAAGACTATGCCTTTCTGGGGAACGCCGCTCTCGATGCGTGGGAGGCTACAGGGGAGTACAAGTACTATGAGACCGCGCAGGCGCTCGCCGAGGTCCTCATCGATCGTTTCTACGACTCCGTAGGAGGAGGTTTTTTCGATACAGAAACCGGGGATGGAAGCGACAAGTTGGGTGCCCTGTCCATTCGTAGAAAGCCGCTGCAGGATTCTCCTTCACCGGCCGGCAACTCTGTTGCTGCCATGTTGTTGCTCCGCCTGGAAGCCTTGAACGATCGTGACGACTACGCTGCAAAGGCGCTTGAGACTCTTGAGACGTTCGCAGGCATCGTCGAGCATTTTGGTCTCTATGCCGCCAGTTACGGACTTGCGTTGCAGCGCATGGTGAAAGGTGCTGTGCAGGTCTGCATCATGGGAGACGATGCTCATGCACAGGAGCTTGAGACGGCGGCCCTGGCCGGATATCTCATCAATAAGACTGTCATTCGTCTGCGCCATGACCAGCTGAGCACGCTCCCGCCTGCTCTCGCGGAGACGCTGCCGCATCTCCCGGTCTTCAAGGAGAAGGACACACAGAGCGTGGCTGTGGTCTGTACCGCAAGAGGGTGCCTGCCAGCGGTTACTGCCGCAGCTGAGCTGGCCGAGCTCCTGAGCCAGACACTGTAACGTCGCGTGGCGGAATCGAGACTGATCGTTATCTCTGGCGGTCTGGGGGGCAGGCAAGACGATGCTGGTGGAAGAGCTCCTGATGTGTAGCTTCTCGACGGAGTTGGAAGAGGAGAGTATGCAGTCTGAGCGTAAGCAGAACTTCGATGAGGCGGTAAGAACCTACGATCTCATGTACCGAACGTATCGCGATTGCGGCTACGAGGTCATGCCGATCCCGATCATGGCAGTCTCCGCCCGGGCCGATTTTGTGCCCGAAGAGGTTGCGAAAGACTGACCTATCCTCCGAGGATGGGAGCTGCCGGAGGAGCCGTCGGGTCTGACTTCTGCTGCATGACCAGCATATTCGATGAGATTCCGAGTGGGATTCCGTCTTTCTCGAATGCGAGGATGATCCTCCGGCGAAGTTCGCGCAGGACACCGTCCCGCTGGTTCACTCTTACCCGGATATTTATGGGGTAGATCACCTCTCGTCCACGGATCTCATTGACACCGAGGACATCCGGATCGGCAATCACAATATCTTTGAAGGCGGGGTCGCGGCGCACACTGTCTGCCAGCTCCCGCAGCACTTCCATCACCCGGTCGGGATTTGCGCTGGCGTCGACCGAGAGTTGAAGCTGGGCAACCGAGAAATCGCGGGATTGGTTGGAGACCGTCGCGATCTGGCTGTTGGGTATGACATACAGGGTGCCATCACCATCGCGAAGCCGGGTACTGCGGAGAGAAAGATCTTCGACCGTACCCTTGAGGCCGGCGATAGTTACAACCTCTCCGACGTTGTACTGGTCCTCCAGCAGGATGAAGATTCCATTCAGCATGTCTTTAAAGATGGACTGGGCGCCCAGGCCAATGCCGACACCGAGGATGCCGGCGGAGGCCAGCAAGGGCTCGTAAGGTATGCCGAAGATAGTCAGGACCTGCAGAAAGGCGAGGAAACCAATCACTCCAAAAGAGGTCGCTCGGAGGATAGAGGCCATCGTGCGCAACTGGGCTGCTCGGTGAAAATTGCCGACCTGCTGGTCTGCCCGCCTCTGGATTCTTTTGACGAAGAAGCGAAGAAGCCGCAGCAGGACAAAAACGATGATCAGAATCGCGAGAAGCTTCGGAGCCTTATCTCGAACCAGAACAATGAAGTACTGGTGCCAGTCATGGGTAAAGACATAGGAGAGGCGTTCTTCCTGCGGGATCCCTTGCGGGGCTAGGCCCAGATGGAGCATGATACTGGCATCTCGCTTTCGCGGTAAGTTATGTCCCTCTCAGCATGCAGGAAGGCAGGGAAGAGATGCAATCGCCGAAAGCAGGATAAGGAGGCCATATGAGTGCAGTATGGTTTGCCGGAATCGCAGTCCTGATCGCTCTCAGTGGGTCATCCGCGCTTGCACAGCGGCAGGGAGGGATGGTGCCTCCTCCCGTTCTGCCCTCCAGTCCCAACCGGGTACCTATCGGTGGAGTCAATCCGATGGGACCTATGGGCACAACCCCAATGGATGCTTCGGGAGCCCCGGATATTCTGAATGCCCGCATCGCAGAGCAACAGGCACGAGCTCGCAACAGCGATCGCCAAAAACGCATTATGGTTGATACGGAGAAACTGGTCGGGCTTGTAGACGAGCTCCACCAGCAGGTGCAAGGTGACAAAGAGCTTTCACCCGCCGATATCAGTAAACGTGCGGAAGAGATCGAAAAGCTTGCCCGCAGCGTAAAAGATAAGATGAGGGGCTGATCCTCGAGAGTGGATGAGCGGCACCCGAGTTAGGGTGCGACCAGGCCGACGGTTACCTCGGGATAAGCCAGAGATGCGTTCGCCGGAGTTGCCATCGAGCGGATTGCGTCGATCGTGGTCGCCGCATCCCATTCCGGATGAATCGCTCGCAGCAGCGCAGCCGCACCGGCGACCAGGGGAGCGGAAGCACTGGTTCCAATCGCCTGAACATAAGCGGCATGGCCCAGATTGAAGCAGCCAAAGCTGTGGCCCGGCTCAGAAGGAAGTCCGGGATCGGTGCCCGGCAGGCCTGAGCTGCATGCACCACGCACCCATCCGCTTACGTCCATATCTCCCCCGGAAGGATAGCTGCCTCCCGGTGCGGCGACGGCATCGAGCGGCGCTCCGTAATTGCTGTAGTAGGCAAGGGAGCTTGGGCCTGGCGCGCAGGTCGACCCGGGATTTGTGTTCTCGCTGCAGTCAGGGTTGGTGGAAGCAACAACGGCCAGCACCCCGCGCGATTGTGCCGGAATCTCGATGTACCGTGGATCGGACAGGTTGGACGCATCATTGCCAGCCGCAGCCACGAGAACGGCACCGGCCTGCGCTGCTGCATAGGTGATTCGGTCGAAAAGTGCCTTGGTTCCCGCTCCATCGCCAGTTGAGAGGTCAAGGATGGTCCCCAGCGACATGGAGATGACGTCGGCATGGTTGGCGATAGCATCGTCGATTCCCTGAATCACCCAGCTAAGCAGACCACTCGCACTGCCGGCATTACAGCGCGCTGCATCGTCCGCGCCAATGGTCGCGGGCAGACGCTCTAGAACCTTAATGTTCAGCAATGACGCCGCTGGGGCAACCCCGACGGTCTTCCCGGTTCCCGGCCCAAGTGCACCTGCGGCGAGTGACGCGGTCCATGTTCCGTGGCCGTCCTGGTCCTGCGGAGTGCCATCATCACAGACGCTCGGCAGTGCTGTCGGATTGACTTCGCTTATATTCAGCTCGAGATTCGGAGCGATGTCCGGATGAGTGGCGTCGACGCCGCTGTCCAGGATCGCGATGCGAACACCTTGGCCTCGCGTCAGGTCCCACGGACCATGCACGGGGCCGCCGGGAATATTCGCCCCATACCCCCCGACCTGCCGAACCGCCCAGCCTTGCGGAGAGTTGTAATAGGTGTCGAACGCCGCTCTCCCGATTGCGACTGAAAAGACCGGGTCCGGAATCATCCGAATCTTTAAACGGTGGGCGGTGACCAGCCGGTCGTGCAGCACGAAGGCAACATCCGGTTGTGCAGCGAGGCTGCGAGCCAGAACCTGATCGTCCGGAGCGGCCGCTGTAGACGTAGCCCCGTGCAGGCGAACCTCAGGCGCGGGTGCGCTGCCCTGAACGGCGACGATTCCGAACCTCGAGTGCTGGCCCACAAGACGTGCTCCCATCGCGCGCACCCGGGTGGCAGCGTCTGCGGGAACCACTCCATCGCGATACACAACGAGATAGCGATTGGCAACGATGTGTTCACCACTTCCTTTAGTAACGACCTGCGCATACAGCCCAGAGGCGCTCCAGATAACAGAGCACAGCAGGGAACAGAGAAGGGTAGAAGTGGACACAACAGCACCCTCGAGCCTGATGGCTGATCTCCTGATCGGCATGAACAGAAATTCGTCGTAGGGAATTGGCAGGAATGTGCTATTACTTTGGTTTATCAAACAGACACAGGTCTGAAAGACACGTCAGGCCATACGTTGACCCTGTTTGTGGGCGCATGCTCTAATTGGCCGCTCTGCGGAGCAAACCAGGAAAGTCCGCTGACGACGAAGTTTGCTGATTCAAGGAGACCTTTGCATGCATGTTGTGAGCCGTTTGGCTGTGGCGTTTTATTTGCAGATCCCTGTAACGCCTCTAACGAGAGATGGAAGTGATGGAAGGATGTGGTTGTGGATCGCGCTGACAGTGGGGGCACTGGCGCTGGTCGCAGCTATGTTTTTAGCACGATCAGTGATCGCCGCCGACACCGGCACGCCGGACATGCAGGTTATCTCGAACGCAATCCGTGAAGGCGCGGAGGCGTTTCTTAGCCGCCAGTACAAAACCATCGGCATCATTGCAGCCGTCCTTGCTGTTGTGCTCTTCATCGGATACCACATGTCGGACAGGATGGCCCCGTTCGCTGTAAAGACGGTGGTGAGCTTTCTGACCGGAGCGGTCTGTTCCGCATTGGCCGGTTACACCGGAATGTATTGTTCCATCCGCGCGAACATCCGCACCGCTTCGGCGGCGCGTTCCAGCCTTAATCAGGCGCTCCAGATGGCCTTACGCGGCGGCGCCGTGACCGGCCTGGTGGTCGTCGCGTTATCCCTTCTTGGAATCGGTGTACTGTTTTTGCTCTTTGGTGGTCTCGAAAATCCGAGAGAGGTGCCTTACCAGCTCGTGGGCTTCGGTTTTGGAGCTTCGCTGGTGGCACTCTTTGCGCAGCTCGGGGGAGGCATCTATACCAAGGCCGCTGACGTCGGTGCGGACCTCGTAGGCAAGGTCGAGGCGGGTATTCCTGAAGATGACCCGCGGAATCCAGCTGTGATTGCCGATCTGGTTGGCGACAATGTCGGAGACTGTGCAGGCCGTGGCGCGGACCTCTTCGAGTCCACGGCTGCGGAAAACGTCGGTGCCATGGTTCTCGGAGCCGCGCTGTATCCGGTCTTCGGCATCAAGGGCATCCTGTTTCCCCTGATCGTGCATGCGATCAACCTGATCGCCAGCATGGTCGGTGTCTTCGCGGTCAAGTCGAGTGAGCAGGAAGATCCCATGCATGCGCTCAATCGCGGGTTCTACCTGACATCGGCCCTGGCGCTGCTCGGTTTTGCGGGTGCCGTCTACACCATGTTGAATGGCCCAGCCGTTCAACCGATCTGGCTTCTGGGCTGTGGCGTCATCGGGTTGGCGACTGCCTTCCTCTTTGTCTGGATCACGGAGTATTACACCGAATCGATCTATCGCCCGGTCAAGTCGATCGCCGAGGCATCGCTCACCGGACCGGCGACCAACATCATCAGCGGACTTGCCGTGGGTATGGAAACGCCCGCGCTTCCGGTGGTAGTCATCTCTGCCGCGCTGCTGTTGAGCTATTACTTCGGTGTCCGTGGTCTGGCCGGAATCGCTGGCATCAGCGAATACGAGAAGGGAATCTACGGCACCGCCATCGCTACGATGGGCATGCTGAGCTGCGCAGCCTACATCCTGGCCATGGATACCTTCGGGCCGATCACGGATAACGCTGGTGGAATTATCGAGATGTCTCATCAGCCGCACGAGATCCGCGAGCGCACCGATAAGCTCGATTCGGCAGGAAATACGACCAAAGCACTCACCAAGGGATACGCCATCGGTTCAGCTTCGCTCGCGGCATTCCTTCTGTTCTCCGCCTACCTTGAAGAGATCAAGGCGATCGTAACTGACAAGGTTATGGCAGCCGGCGGATATATGCCGGCAGGCTGGAGCTTCACCAATGTCAATCTCGCACAGGTCCCCGTCTTCGTCGGAGCTCTGCTGGGCGCGATGCTGACCTTCCTGTTCAGCTCCCTTGCCATCAAGGCGGTCGGACGCACCGCCCAGATGGTCGTGCAGGACGTGAGAGCGCAGTTCAAGGAAAATCCAGGCATCATGGAAGGAACTTCGAAACCGGACTACGGCCGTTGCGTCGGGATCGTGACCGGAGCTGCTCTGCGCGAGATGGTGGTACCCGGCGTTCTGGCTGTCGGCCTTCCCGTCGCGGTGGGACTGATCTTCCGTCACTTCAGCTCGAGCTATCACGCCAACACGACGGCTTACGCTCCCGGGACGATTCTTCCGGTTCCGGCCATCGGTGGTCAGCCCGTCAATTTAGCTGGAGCCGAAGCCGTTGCTGGCCTCCTGATGGTTGGCACGATCGCCGGTGTTCTGCTCGCCATGCTGATGAACAACGGTGGCGGCGCCTGGGACAACGCAAAGAAGTTCATCGAGACTGGACAGTACGGTGGCAAGAAGAGTGAGGCTCACAAGGCGGCAGTGGTCGGCGACACGGTGGGCGACCCCTTCAAGGACACGGCTGGTCCCAGCCTGCACGTTCTTATCAAACTGCTCGCCACCATTACCCTGGTCCTTGCTCCTCTGTTCGTATAGAAGAATGCATGCAAGAAGGAGCGCACGGATATGTCACCGTGCGCTCCTTCTTGCATCTCAGTCCAGAGATCGCGAATCCTTGTACGGTGTAGTTCTTGGCTGCACAGCCCTGTGCTGGTTGACAGCAGACTTTGAATCCGCTTATCGGCAACTCTGCATTGCGAGTCAATCCTCTTCAACAACCGGTACAATCTTCTTCGGTGGTGTGGATTCTCATGCCGCTCCAGGATAAAGTGTATGGCTCGTCAGTCTGGAAGTGGATTAGCAGAAAAGAAGAAGGCCGCCGGAGCGGTAAGCGGAACTGCGCTTACTCGCGAGCAGTTGGTTGAGTTCTACCGGTTGATGTATCTCTCGCGGCGAACCGACGATCGAGAGATCGTCCTCAAACGCCAGCAAAAGATCTTCTTCCAGATATCCTGCGCAGGCCACGAGGCACTCCTCGTCGCCGCCGGTATGGCGATGCGTCCCGGCTACGACTGGTTCTTTCCGTACTACCGCGATCGTGCCATCTGCCTTGCCCTCGGCAACACGGTCGAGGAGCAGCTGCTGCAATCGGTAGGAGCCGCCAGCGATCCAGCGAGCGGTGGCCGACAGATGCCATCCCACTGGTCCATCCCCAATCTCCATATCGTCAGCCCCTCTTCGTCAACGGCCACCCAGTGCCTTCATGCCGTGGGGTGCGCCGAGGCTGGGCGCTACCTCGCAAAGCATCCTGAGGCGGCAGCAAAGCACGAGGGAGACTATCGCGAGTTCAAGGACGTCGTCTTCCATGGCGATGAGGTGACCTACGTTTCAATCGGAGAGGGCGCCACCAGTCAGGGCGAGTTCTGGGAGGCTCTCAACACCGCCAGCAACGGCAAGCTTCCTCTGCTCTTCGTCATCGAAGATAACGGCTACGCCATCTCTACTCCGGTCGAAGCGAACACGCCAGGCGGCAACATATCGCGTCTGATCGCAAACTTTCCAAACTTCCACTTCGCCGAGATCGACGGCACCGATCCCATTGCCTGCTACAACGCCATGGTGGAAGCGGTCGCTTACTGCCGCGCGGGAAACGGCCCGGCGCTGGTTCACGGTCACGTGATCCGTCCCTACTCTCACTCACTCAGCGATGACGAGCGACTCTATCGCACTGCGGCAGAGCTCGATGCAGATGCCCTGCGCGATCCGATCTCGAGAATGCAGATATGGCTCCTTCGCGAAGGGATTCTCGATGCGGACTCCATCAACCGTCTGGAGCGCCAGGTCGATGAAGAGGTGCAGCGCGCAGCCGATAAGGCGATTACCGCTGCTCCGCCCACGCCCGACACCATCCTGCGTCACATCTACTCCGAGCACCTTAAGCCAATGGATGAGCGCTTCAACCGGCAGCCGGAGAGCACTGAGGACCAGAGCGAACGTACGATGGCAGATCTCATCAATACCTGCCTCAAAGACGAGATGAGACGCGACGACAGGATCGTCGTCTTCGGAGAGGATGTTGCCGATGCCACGCGAGATGAGGCCCTGCGTGAAGGAAAGCTTAAGGGCAAGGGCGGAGTCTTCAAGCTGACCTCGGGTCTGCAGCTTGAGTTCGGCAGCGATCGTGTGTGGAACTCTCCTCTCGCCGAAGCCAACATCGTTGGACGAGGTATCGGCATGGCAGTTCGCGGTCTCAAACCGGTGGTCGAAATCCAGTTCTTCGACTACATATGGCCGGCCATGCACCAGATGCGAAACGAGCTCTCCGTATTGCGCTGGAGATCGAACGACGGCTTCAGCTGCCCGCTGGTGATTCGTGTTCCCATCGGTGGATACCTCACCGGCGGGTCCATCTATCACTCGCAATCCGGAGAAAGCATCTTCACGCACACGCCGGGTGTCCGTATCGTGATGCCTTCCAATGCTCTGGATGCGCTTGGGCTTCTGCGTACCGCCATCCGGTGCGACGATCCCGTGCTGTTCCTCGAACACAAGCGGCTTTACCGCGAGACCTTCGGAAGGGCTATCTACCCCGGACCGGACTACACGATTCCGTTCGGAAAGGCGAGCATCGTCCGTCCTGGGAAAGACCTGACCGTCATCACCTATGGTGCCGTCGTGCCTCGGGCTTTGCAGGCGGCGCAGAAGATCCAGCGCGAAAAGGGAATCGACGTCGAGCTGATCGATCTGCGCAGTCTTGCGCCCTACGACTGGGAAGCCATCGCAGAGAGCGTCCGCAAGACGAACCGGGTGATCGTCGCTCATGAAGACATGCTGAGTTGGGGTTATGGGGCCGAGATTGCCGCCCGCATCTCGGACGAACTCTTTCATGATCTGGACGCTCCCGTACGCCGTGTCGCGGCGATGGATACCTTCGTCGCCTATCAGCCTCTGCTCGAGGACGTGATTCTTCCGCAACCTCAGGACATCTACCAGGCGATCTCCGATTTGATGGCGTTTTAGCTCATGCTTTTCGCAGCCAGCGCTTTGGGCGAAACTTCCATCGACGGATGGAGTTTATAAAGCAGGGGCGAGTAGCGTCTTGCAATTCTCCAGCCCCGGGTGCGGCGATGAAAACTGGATCAACGACCAGACGTGGATTCCTCAAAGATGGTGCACTCGCACTCGTTGGCACTGCGGCGATTCCGACCTTCCTCACCCGTAGCGTGCTGGCGGAGGCGACCAGCGCAGCCGCCAGCAAAAATAAGCTGGTCGTTCTCTTTCAGCGTGGGGCAGTTGATGGTTTGAATATGGTCGTGCCATACCGCGAGCAAAACTATTACGCCATGCGGCCGACGATCGCTATCCCGCAGAAGGAAGTCCTCGATCTTGATGGTTTCTTCGGTCTGCATCCTGCCATGGCTTCTCTCAAGCCCCTCTACGCTCAGGGACACCTGGCTGTGGTGCACGCTGCAGGATCTCCCGATATGTCCCGCTCTCACTTCGACGCCCAGGACTACATGGAAAGCGGAACCCCGGGTGTGAAAAGTACGCCTGATGGATGGCTGAATCGAGCCCTGCTGAACCAGAGACCATCTGCCGTACCTTCTCCCTTCCGGGCGGTCGCGTTGGGCTCGCAGGTGCCGCGCACTCTGCAGGGAACCGTTCCCGCGATCGCAATGAGCAATATCGGGAGCTTTTCCCTCGACGGAGATGGTTCTAAGGACTCTCCCATCAGTAATGCCTTCGAGCAGATGTACGATACGAACTCCAACTCGATCCTCCACGGAACCGGGCATGAGACCTTTGCCGCTATGCGCATGTTTCGGGCCGCAGATCCCGCCAAGTACCGCCCGGCTCCGGGAGTGTTGTATCCCCGCACCGAGTTCGGCCGAGGTCTTTCCCAGATTGCGCAGCTCCTCAAGGCTGATCTGGGCGTCGAAGCCGCGTTCTCCGATATCGGTGGTTGGGACACTCACCAGAACCAGGGCGGTACCCAGGGACAGCTCGCAAATCGCCTTCGCGACTTCTCCGACTCAATCGCCGCCTTCTGGCAGGATATGGGCGATGATGCTGGGAGTATCACATTAGTTACTATGTCCGAGTTTGGCCGCACTGCCCGGCAGAATGGTACAGGCGGAACCGATCACGGTCATGCGAACGCCATGTTCGTTCTGGGCGGTCAGGTTTGCGGCGGCAAGGTCTACGGTACGTGGCCCGGCCTCCAGCCAGAGCACTTGAACGAAGGCAGGGATCTTGCTGTAACTACAGACTTTAGACAGGTCCTCGGAGAGGCGGTTTCGAGCACGCTCGGGGTCCGTCGCCTTGATCGCGTCTTTCCCGGAGATCCTCTCAAAACCTCGAAGTCACTCGGCATCCTGTCCTAAGGCGCATCTTTTCTCCTGCTTAGGCAGAAATCCTATTTTTTGAATTGTTGTCGGATGAATATTCAAAAAAGCATAAAATCCACACAACTTTTGTCTCACGGCGGCGTCTTATTGGATGTAACAAGTAAACGCTGAGACTTGCAGTTCCCACAGTTTCGGCTTCACCTATCCGCAGCACCAGCTCCCCCCTAAGTGAGGCCTCCAGTAAACCGGAGGCCTTCTCGCCTTTAAGGTTCGTTGTTGGGGAGAGTTAGGCGAATCCGAGCTTCTGATCGAGTGCGCAGACCCCCGGCCCAAAGAAGAGCAGCATCAAGGCGATGCCCAGTAGAGCCAATGCATACTCCGATCCGGCGTATCCATGGTGCCGAGTGACCATCACTACCGCTACCAGCATGTTGATGGAGATCATCAGGGCCGCAAAACGGGTGAACAGCCCCAAAAGCATCAGCAGGCCCCCCACGAACTCGGTCAGCGCCGAGACCATTCCCATCCAGTAGGGAAGACCGAGGGACGCCACAAATCTGCTGTGGTGCTCCAGTGCGGCAAATGCGTTGCCGCCATGGAATCCTCCAGCGGGGATGACCTTGCTGTACCCGTGATAGACCATAGCGGCGCCAACGATCAGCCTGAGAAAGAAAGCTCCCCAGGGCTGCAGGTTATTCAGTGAATTAGACATTCTTTCTTTGGAACCTCGAGCGGGAATGACTTGAGCTTAGCCTAGCGACATCGTTTCAGCGGGTCGTTGTCGCTGCTGGTGCCGAGGAAGACACCGCCACATACTGGTCCAGGAGCTGACGCACTGCTCCCTCGAACTGTGGACCCGAGCTTGCGGAAACCGCGGCGGTGATCTTCGGGGCTGCAGCAGAGTCGTAGGCAGCCACTTCACGGCTGGGCTTATGGCTTAGCAGCAGCTTCGGCGTCGACAGGCTGGACAACGGAGCCGTCAGCGGAAAGTCTTCATGAAAGAGTAGCCCGACCGGCAGAAATCGGAACTTGGGATTGTGTCGGAAAACATCGCGCAGATCGCAGTACGGAGAATCCAGCATAACTGCGGCAATCTCGTTATGTTCCAGCGCGAGACTGGTCGCCAGCGATGCTCCCACGCCTACTCCGTAGGGAAGGATAGATCTTCCTGGTATTTCTCTGGTGCCCGTGAGGTACTTCCAGGCGGTTTCGGCGTCTTCAAGCATTCGCAGCTGCGAAGGATGGATCTTCGCGCTGCTACCATAACCGCGGTAGTCAAAGGTAAAGACGTTCAGTCCGAGATTCCGTAGGGCCGCCTGTGTCTCCGCAAAGTCTTTCCGTGTTCCGTCCCCGCCCGAAAGAAACAGTACGGTTAGATGGTTGTAGCCGCTGCTGGTCGATGCAGGCAGCCATTCACCTGTGAGCTGAGGCTGGCCCGTATCGCCGGCGCCGAAGTGAATGAGATCTTTAGGGGAGCCGCCCTCCGATGTTTGCACAGGATGAAGTACAAGCTGCCATTGGCTCTTTGAGAAGAGAATGCAAAGCGTCGCATAGGTGCAGAGCAATGCCGCAATCACAACAACAGCAAACGCCTTGAGGAGCCAGGCTCCTTCAACAACCTCCGGAGGAGGAGGTGCCTGTCTGGATTTATGGGAGGGGTGTGCCATCAGCAGATCTATTACGACTTTAGCACCTCATCCTTTCTCTCTCCGAACCGGTAGCATGGAGCCAGGAGGAGTTCTTAGTGTCAAACTGGGTCAAACTGTGCAGCCTTCAAGAAGCGCCAGCACCGGGGAAGGTCGCAGAGGCTGAAGTGGAAGGCGTTGCCGTCTGCCTGGCAAATGTAGGAGGCGAGCTCTCCGCACTTGATAACTGGTGTCCGCATCGCCGAGGCCCTCTCGGACAGGGGTGGATTGAGCGTGACTGCGTGGTATGCCCCTGGCACTCGTGGACGTTCCACGTAAAGACAGGAGAGGCTGAATTTCCTGCCAATGAAAGGGTTGAGACCTTCCCTCTGCGAGTCGAGGGGGAGGATGTCATGATCGATATTGAATAGGCGGCTACGGATTCTTCCGGCGCCGACGCCACAGCCTGACTCTTGTTATCCTTCACTCAGCAATGGCTAACAGACCTCTTGTACTGACTATTCTTGACGGCTGGGGCTACCGCCCTGACACTCACGGCAACGCCATCGCGCTGGCCCGTAAGCCAAACTATGATCGGCTGATCGAAGAGTTTCCCAGCACCCTGATCCATGCCAGCGATCACTTCGTCGGTCTTCCCGATGGACAGATGGGAAACTCCGAAGTAGGCCATCTCAATCTCGGCGCGGGTCGCATCGTCCGTATGGACATCAGCCGGATCGATGAGGCCATCGCGGATGGCAGCTTCTTCGAAGACCCTACCCTGGTCAAGGCTATCCGACTTGCGGCGCAGGGAAATCGTTCGCTGCACCTCGTCGGACTCGTCTCAGATGGTGGGGTCCACTCGCAGCAACGTCATCTCTACGCTTTGCTGCGCCTTGCGGCCATGCATAGGATCGAGCGCGTCTTTGTGCATGCTTTCATGGACGGCCGCGATACCATGCCGAACAGCGGCCTCGGTTATCTTGAGGCTCTCGAACAGCAGATTCGCGAGATCGGTGTCGGTCGGATCGCCTCTGTCTCGGGCCGTTACTATGCGATGGACCGTGATCTCCGGTGGGAGAAGGAGCGTCAGGCGTTCGACGCGATGGTCACCGGGCATCCGCAGGGCGGAAGGTATTCTGACCCACTGGCACGCATCCGTGAGCTATACAGCAATCAGATCACGGATGAGTTTGTTCCTCCCTTTACTGTCGTCGATCAGCATGACGTTCCCGTCGGACTCATTCGGTCCAACGACGTCTGCATCTGCTTCAACTATCGCGCAGATCGCGTTCGGCAGATCACGCGTGTACTGGCTCGAAACTGCGACGTTCCCGGCGGCCTTACAGCGAACAACGCGAACGATCTTCCCAGGGCCGCGGAACTCGATCTCGAGATCCCTCGCTCAGAAGCTCCGTCGAACATCCATTACGTCTGCATGACGCAGTACGACAAAAACTTCAGCGTGCCAGTCGTCATCCCGCCGGAGTCCATGAGCAATCTGCTCGCGCACGTCATGGCCGATGCCAACCTGCGCAACCTGCGCGTCGCCGAGACGGAAAAGTACGCGCACGTAACTTACTTCTTCAACGGCGGCATCGAGAAGCCGTTTCCCGGCGAAGATCGCGTTCTCATTCCATCACAGAAGGTCGCGACCTACGATCTTGCACCCGAGATGTCCGCCTCCGGAATCGCGGACGCTGTCATCAAGGCTGTCAACGACACCGCCTTCGACGTCATCATCGTCAACTTCGCGAACGCCGACATGGTAGGCCACTCGGGAAGGATCGAGCCGACCGTACGCGCCGTCGAGACTGTCGATACTGAGCTCGGACGTATTTTTCGAGCCGTCAAGCAGCGTTGTGGAGCGCTGTTGGTAACAGCAGATCATGGCAACGCCGAATTGCTGATCGATCCAGTGACCGGAGGCCCTCACACAGCGCACACCACCAACCCCGTGCCGTTCATTCTCGTGGCCGACGAATGCGATGCCAGTCATCACGAGATCCTGCGGCCCGGAGGGAGCCTGCGCGATATCTCTCCCACAATCCTTAAACTGCTTGGATTGAAAAAGCCTGAGGAGATGACAGGCGATGGCCTGCAGAATGTCTGAAGCGCGCCATAATTCCACTTACCTGCGCACCGTTATACGCCTCTTCGGGTGCGCAGGTAAGCCGGCTCTGCACTCAGCTCAGAAGCTTCACCGTACCCGCCGGCGTCTTCGTAAAGCCGTGAATCAAGCGGCCGGTTTCGTCCATGTGCAGCATCGTGAGTTTATCCGGGGCAATCTGAAGATGGCTGAAGCCGTATACTTTGGCGGCGTACGGGCCGCGCTGCGCCTCGTCAATCTTCAGTGTGTATAGGTCCGCACCACCACCACCCGACATGACAAAGGACGTGGGGTGGTCCTCAAACTCCAGATGCTGCATGTCGTGGTCATGCCCGGCCAGATAGAGATGCGCCTTATGCTCCCGCAGTAAGGGCTCCCACTCTGCGATAAGAACCTTGTGATCGCCGTGCGGACCGTTGGAGTAGATGGGATGATGGCCTATGACTATCAGGTACGGCGCACTCCGCGGTTTCTCCAGTTCAGCCTTCAGCCACTGAAGCTGCTCCGCCTGTTCCTCCGGCGTAAGAGTAAAGTTCACGCCTGCATGCTGTGGGTTCGGATGCGGCATGTTGCTGTCCAGCGCGATCACCTTCACCAGCGGCTTTGCCGCTGGGAACTCGAAGCTGTACCAGCGCGAGGGCATCGTCCAGCGCGTCCCACCCTTTTTGGCGTAGGCAAGCTCAGCATCAACTTTGCTCTCTGGCATTCTCTGATAATCGTGATTCCCCAGCACCGCATAGGCAGGACAGTCAAAGCTGGTGCGCGGATACATCTCTTCAAACTGTGTCTTCCAGCGCGGAGAATCGACGCCACCCTGCAAATTGCCGTACCAGTTATCTCCCAGCATCAGCAGCGCGTCGGGCTTCAGCGAATGCTGACGAACATAGCCCTGCATGGCCTGGGCTACGGTCTGCTGCGCCGTGAAGTTCTCATAGCCCCAGTCTCCGACCATCAACCACTGCAGGCCTTGCGCCGGTTCATGAGGTTTGGCGAGCGACGGCAGGGAACCAAGCCCAAGACCAGCTACAGCACTGAAAGCAAAACTTTGACGGAGAAATCTACGGCGGCTGAGAGTTTCGTTCATAAGATCGCTTATATCACCCGTTTATGAAAATTTATGCAACACACCTAAACCTCGCGACGACCTTCGAGCGCGCGTGACATCGTCACCTCATCTGCATATTCGATATCGCTTCCAGCAGGGACGCCCGTTGCGATGCGCGTCACTTTGACGGCGGACTGCGCTCGTCGAATCTCATCTGCAAGGTAGCGTGCCGTAGCCTCTCCCTCTGTCGTTGGAGAGGTAGCGAGAATCACCTCATCCAGCTCAGCCAGACGGGTCATCAGGTTCGCAATCCGAAGCTGTTCTGGCCCCACCCCTCCTATAGGGGAGAGCGTCCCATGCAGGACGTGATACACGCCCATGAAGCTCCGCGTCTTTTCGATGGTTCCGATATTGGTGGGCTCTTCCACCACGCACACCAGGCGCTGATTGCGGACCGCGTTGGTGCAATAGGTGCAGGGGTCGACGTCGGTGATGTTGTTACAGACAGAGCAAAGCTGCAGCCGCTCCTTCAACTCGCGGATCGCCTCAGCAAGTCGCTGGGCATCCTCTGAGGAGGATCGCAGTACATGAAAGGCGAGCCGCTGGGCACTCTTCGTCCCAATGCCGGGCAACTTCCGCAGCTCATCGATCAGCCGAGTCATCGGCTCCGCAAATCGTGCCACTAACTCATCCCCGGCAGATTGAGGCCGCCCATCATACCGGCCACGCTCGCCTTCATCGCATCATCGGCCCGTCGTCCGGCTTCGTTGAAGGCAGCGGTGATCAGGTCTTCCAGCAACTCAAGGTCGCTCGCCGAGCTACCCATTGCCGTCGGATCGATCTTCAGGCGCAGAACCTCCTTCTTGCCGTTCATCTTTACGGTGACGACACCGCCTCCGCTCGTGGCTTCCACGGTCGTCTCGGCAAGCTTGCGTTCCATCTGCTCCTGCATCTGGCGTGCCTGCCCCATCATCTCCTTCATCTTGCCGAGATCAGAGAAGTCCATATCTCAAATCCTTCCTTTTTACCTGCCTTAGTCGTTATCTCGAAGATCGATCACGTTCCGAATCTCAGCATTGAACAGCCGCTGAGCCTGTTGCACTACTGGGTGATCCATCGCCTTCGCTTGTGCGCTTCCTGTCTTGGCTGCTCTCGGCTTTTTCTGAGCCGCGGCATTTGCGCTTCCCGGCAGGAGCACTAGCTTCAGCTGGCCTGCACCGTTGCTCCGCAAAGCTGCACGGACAATCTTTTCTGCCTCAGGATTGACCACCATAGGCAGCATGGTCTTCGAGAACTCCGTCTGTACGCGGATCTCGTCTCCGCTGACGGTCCACTCTGCATCCGCCAGCGCATCTGCGGCGGAACCCTGGCTGCTGGCCGCTGAAAGCGCCTCAACTGCAATCCTCTGGTATTCCTCACCGGGCTGCCCCGCAGCCGCAACCGCTGCGATACTCTCGACCACAGGCGCGGCCTCCGGGCTCAGAACAGGGGCATCTGCCTCTGGCTCGATCACTGCTGCGGGGATCGAGCCCATTCCAAGCAGATCCGCCGCAACCTCGATGGCCGTAATCTCCTGCACTGGGTCTGCCTCGGCCACCGCCACGATGGGCGCTGGAGGTGGTGGCAGGTCCGGCTGAACCATCACCTGGGCCTCTACCGCAGGCTTTCGCACGGAAGCGATGACCGGAGGCTCCTGAAAATTCCTCGGGCTGCGATCCGTAGCGAACGGAGAGAACGCTGGCTTCTCCGGAGCCGCTATCTCAGGCCGGCGCGCAGGCGCTGGTGCTACTCGTGCAACCGGAGCAGATGGTGGCGCTACGCTCGCGCTCGTTCGAGGCCGATTCGCATTCGCCTCGCCGGAGCCGCTGGCGACAGGGAACCGGCTCAACAGCTCTTCTACCGGCAGCAGGCGTTGCAGATGAACCAGCTTCAGCAGTCCAAGCTCAAAATGAAAGCGCTGTTCCTGTCGATAGCCCAGCTCATCGAACGTCCGCAGCATTACCTGCAGAAAGCGTGTCAGCTCCTCCTCGGTAAACAGGGCAGCTGAACGCCCCGCGCGGCGCTGCTCGTCCTCGGAGATCTGCAACAATTCGGTGGATTCCTTGTCTACTCCCACTCCGGAGATCTTGGCGATCACACAGTTCCGCAGATAACGCACAAACTGCCGCGCCAGCTGCGCCGGACTGTTGCCCGCATCAAGAAGCTGGTTGGCGGTCGTCATTACGTCTGCACTGCGATTTGCATGGACAGCTTCGAGGATCCGCTCAAATACCGTATTCGCAACCGTGCCCATCAGCTCGCGAATCTGCATCGCATCCAGCCTGGGGCGTCCATCCTCCACCGGCGCACTCGCGATCGCCTGATCCATAATCGACAGCGCATCGCGCATC
The DNA here is from genome assembly GCF_036877565.1 of Edaphobacter sp. HDX4. Lineage (NCBI taxonomy): Bacteria > Pseudomonadati > Acidobacteriota > Terriglobia > Terriglobales > Acidobacteriaceae > Edaphobacter > Edaphobacter sp. HDX4. The sequence goes on along the minus strand of NZ_JAEDXW010000005.1, from coordinate 109,739 downwards.
GAGCCGTCTCCCGCCTCCGCCAGCAGCGCCAGCGCAGCCTCATCCGCCTCGACACCCTCATGGGCCGCGATCGCCCGAATCTGCGCCAGGATATCGACCAGCTTGACCGCATGAAAGCTGAAGTGCTGACACCGCGAGCGAACCGTCTGAGGGATATCCTCCGGCTGGGTCGTCGCCATCATGAAGACGATGTGCTCCGGCGGCTCCTCGAGCGTCTTCAGCAGCGCGTTGAACGCCGCATCCGTGATCTGGTGAGCCTCGTCAAGGATGTAGATCTTGTACTTGTCTCGCGCCGGACGATACCGCGCCGCGTCGCGCAGCTCCCGGATCTCGTCGATGCCGCGATTCGTAGCAGCGTCAATCTCAATGACATCCACGGAGTTTCCCGCCCGGATCTCCGTACACGACTCGCAGACCTCGCAGGGCTCCGCCGTCGGCCTCTCCGCACTGCCGATCGTATTGCGGCAGTTCAGCGCCATCGCCAGGATGCGCGCAATCGTCGTCTTTCCGATACCACGATGTCCGCTGAAGATATAACCGTGGGCAATTCGTCCCTGGGTGAGCGCATTTATCAGCGTCACGGTCACGTGGTCCTGACCCGCGACATCGGAAAAGCGCTGCGGACGATATTTTCTTGCTAATACCTGATATGCCATAAAGCTCGATGCGGCGCCAGGCCGCATCTGGCTATTGTAGCGTCCGGAGAGATATCAGGCTTTGGCCGTGCGCCGAGCCTTCCGGGCCCGCCGCTTCACCTCGTCCTCGCTGAACATCGTGCCCCGGCACTTCTCCGACCCGCAGTGGCAATCCGCGTCGTCGTCATCGCTGTCATGCAGGTTGTACTCGTACGTCAGCTCTTCTCCGGCTTCGATGTTCCGGATCGCAATAATCCAGATCTCGTCGCCGATGTGCTCGGTCTCGCAGTTCGGATCGCACGAGTGATTGATAAACATTGCCGTTCCGAAGCCATCAATCACATCCTGATTTCCCGTGCTGAAAAGATAGGTGATAAACCGGTCTCTGTACCGCTCATCGGCTTCGCGCTTGCTGAAGCGGGGACCGTCATACTGGATCACCGGCGTCCCCTTGCGAATGGGGCGCGTGGTGTAGCAGCCGGCTGCGTGGATAGACGAGGAGCGGATCATCAGGCCTGGGGTCATCAGAAACTCATTCTGTATGTTGGGATTCTGGAGCTTCCAGACATGCTTCGGAAGCAAATATCTCTGCTCATTCAGCATGGAAAGCTAGCTGAATATAACAAACTCGCGCACCCAGGCGTCAAACCTTCCAGACGGGTAGTCTAATTACTGAGCATGAGCCGTACTCCCATCCACGCTCTAACACTTCTCGCCGCCTTTGCGGTACCCGGGCTCGTGTCGGCCCAGACCACGTCACCCAACCCTCCCTGCACAAAATCCGACAAGCCCTCCGGAAGCACTCAGGATCGGGGCCAGTCAGCCAGCGCTCCATGCACCCCCGAAACCAGCGAGCCTCCCGTCGCAAAGCGCTTCCCATTTCCTGGCGGATCCACGCAATCCGCACCAAAGCAGTCACAGCCGACCCCCGACGCGCCTGCACCAGCGGGCAAGCCGCCTGCGGCAGCTGACAAATTTCCGTTCCCGACAGCCGCGCCGCCGGCGATGCCCGGTTCCGAACCCGAAAGCCCCGGCAGTTCCTCCAGCTCCTCGAGCAGCAGCAGCAGCAGCAGCCCCAGCGACTCTCCCGACACCCCGTCATCCGACAAGCCTCCGCTGGCCGACAAGGGCGAGAATCCGCACCCCTCCGGTCGCCGTCGCCTTCCCAAGGTTGAAAAGCTCCAGAGCGATGAAGAGCGGGCGGAAGAAGATCTTAAAGTCTCCAAATTCTACGAGGACGCCGGGAACCTTAACGCCGCTTATCTGCGCGCTCGGGACGCGGTCAAGTCTCTGCCCGACGATCCCGACACCCACTTCGCCCTCGCGCATGTCGCCGAGAAGATGAAGAAGCGCGACGAGGCCATCGCGGAGTACAACAACTATCTGCGGATGAACCCGGACGGCCTAAAGATCAAGGATGCCCACAAGGCCCTATCGGCGCTCGAGCGATAAATCTTCCGCCAAGGCTGTCTCCGTTACATGTGGCTGAAGAGATTATCCTGCTGCAGGGCCGTAATCACGCTCAGCAATGCCTGGTACTGCGTCTGGTTTGACTTCAGATCAGTCGCTACCTTCGCTGGGTCAGACGACACCAGCTTCCCCTGCTGTACCTTTATCTGCGCCTCCTGCGTCTGGGCGTAGGTGCTGGTCGACTGAATCGTGCTCAGCGAATCATTCAGCAGGCTGCGCTGTGTTGAGACACCATGCAGCGCATCGGTGAGAGCAGCGCTGTCCGCCGCAATACTGGTCGTCGAGCCGCTCGTAAGATCGCTCACCAACTGGTTCAGCACTCCAAGTACGTTGGTTGCTCCCGATCCAAAGACGGTCGAGCCAGGAAGGCTGATCTGAATCTTCTGCCCACCCGGCGTAACAATCGTCTGCACATTACTGTCGCCCTGATAGCTTGCCGTCGCGGGCGTGGTCGTCGTATCCAGGGTGAACGGCGCCGTATCTCCCTTGCTGCCGGAGAACAGGTATGCCCCCTGGTAGCTTGTGTTGGCAAGCGCCAGCACGTTGTCGCGGATCGAGGTCACCTGCTGTGCGATCGACGCCAGATTGGCCCCGTTCAGGGTTCCGTTCGCCGCTCCCACCGCCAGCGAGATCGCCGACGTAACCTGGGAGACAACCTCGCCCAGCGTCGAATCCACCATCTGCAGACGCGACGAGACACTCGAAGCCGTCTGCACGAACGTGTCGATTCCGGCAATCTGTCCATCCAGGCGCAGACTCTGTGCCGCTGCGGCCGGATCGTCGGAGAGTTGCCCCACTCGCAATCCGCTCGATAGCTCCGCTGCCAGATTGTTCGAGTTGTTCTTCGCGTTGTTGAGTGCCAGCACAACGTTGTTGAAGTAGGTCGGATCTGCCCTCATGCCTCGGTCCTCTTTCTTCTCTAGGAGACTGTCGTCGGTACGCCAAGATTCAGGGCGCTGGCCATCATCTGATCGGTGACCGAAAAGATCTTGGCCGCAGCCTGGTAGGCACGCTGATACTGTGTCAGGTTCGCTGCCTCTTCATCCAGGGACACTGACGAGAGCGCATTGCGCTGGCTGGTAAGCTGCGACAGCAGCGTCTGCTGCGTCGTATTGTCCTGCGCGGCCGACGATGCCGCGTTTCCGATCTGTCCCAGCAGGCTGTTCAGAGACTCCAACGGAGTCTGGCCACCGATGCTCGCACCGTTTGCAAGTGCTGCCAGCAGCTGTGCGTTTCCCGTTCCGGTGGAGCCCTCCCCCACAGCTGCCGCGGCCACGGACTGTGGATCCGTCGTTGCCATACTGATCAGCGCCGCTGCCCCCGTAGCCGTCGCCGGAATCTGAAAGATGCCTTGACCGGCGTTGCCATTGCCGTCCACTCCAAGCGCGTTCACCTGGTTCACCTGCGTCGCGATCTGGTACGCAAGGTTATCGAGCGTGCTCTGGTACTGGGGCAGAAGCTGATCTCTCGCCTCAAGCGTTCCTCCCAGCGCCCCTCCGGTCAGCCCGGAGGTCACGTCCACCGCCGGAATTCCAGCGACGATGTTCGTCTTGCCGGAGACCTGCACCGTGCTCATCGGGTAGGCTTGCGCTCCACTCACCAGAACTGCCCCATTCGTCGTTGTCAGGGTGATCTGGTTGTTCTCATTCGAAATCTGGTCCAGCCCTATGTACTGCGAAAGCTGCGCGATCGCCTGCTGTCTCTGGTCTTCCATTACACCAGCGTCGGCGTTCGGACTTGTGCTGGAGATCTTCTGGTTCAGGGTTGCGATATTGGAAAGCAGCCCATTCACGGTATTCACGTATCCGGAGACCTGCTTGTCGAGATCCGACGACACCCCCGCCATCTGGTTCGCCGAGGAGTTGAAGACCCCCACGAGATTGCTCGCCGCCGAGATCACCTTCTGTCGTGTCGCCGTATCCGAGGGGTTTGCCGTCAGCGACGACAGCGCGTTGTAGAAGTTGTTCATCGCCGTTCCCAGCGCGGTAGTGCTTGCCGAACTGGAGCTCGAGGTCAACCCGAAGATGTTCTGCACCTGGTTCAAGGCGTCATCCAGGCTCTGGCTCTGGGACTGCACCTGCATCTGCTGCTGCACTCTCTTTTCCAAAATGCGGTCACGCTGCGATACCGGCTGACCCACGCTCGAGCCCATCCCGACGGTTACATTGCCGATCGTAACGCTGTCGTTCTCCGTCCAGGTCGCAACCTCCCTTGTATATCCGGCGGTGTTCTGGTTGGCCACGTTATTCGACGTGATGTTCAACGCCGTCTGATTTGCCATCAGAGCCTGCTGCGCCAGCGCCAGTGCGGAATTCAAAGTCCCCATCGTGTCGTCCCTCTCTATCTGCAGCTTCTTCGGCTAGCGAACCCTTGTGCCTCGTGACACGCGTTCGCTCCGCCGCCTTCTCCAGGAGAGAAAGGCAGACACAAACGCAGCTTCCGTGACCTACGAGGAGCGTCATTCGCTCCTCTACCGTGAGAAGCCTCTCCCGCTCCAGCATGGAAAGCCTCTCAATCGATCCCTCCAGAAGCCACGCCATGGCCTCACCTCCGTGGCCACAGGGCTACTTGAGAAGGGAATCCATGATCTTGCCCGCGACATCGGAGGACGAAACGTTATAGCTCCCCTCCGCAATTGCCTTTTGCAGGGCCTCTACCTTTGCAGTCCGCACATCCGATCCGGAGAGCGCGTTTGCGATCAGCTCACCAGCCGGGCTCAGCTTTGCCTCGTCAGCCTTGACTCCTGCTGCGTTCTGTCCGGCTGCAGTCTTCTGCCGTTCCGCTACCTGTTGGGTCTGCGAAGCAGACGTCGGCGCGACCGGGGTCAGTACCTGCTTCCAATCCCCTATGCCATTCGAATAACTCATCATTTCCTCCACTTATGTGGGTTCATCGGCAGCCCTCAGGAAAACTTTAGTACCGTGCAGCGTGTTCCCCGCATGAGTCCTGCAAACAGAGCGCTCCACCTCAAAACTTGATGAGCGATTTGCCCTATTATGAGCAGTCGAGACTTCGCAGCCCCTGATGGTAAGTAAATGCCAGACGACTTATGAGGAGTAACCCTTGGCGTGGGAAGATCCACGATTCGTGAGCTTTTCCCAGTTGCCATGCGCAAATGCTTCTTTCGCTTCAGGCGAGAGGTCAGCGCTGAGCAGGAAGGAACGCCCCGGCTGCCCGGGCCGGTACTGATAGGGGTAGTCGCTGGAAAACAGAATCCGTTCCTGGCCCACAACATTCACGGACCGTTGCAGGTACTCCTGGTTCCACATGCCGCTTGGGGTAACGTACAGGTTCTGCCGGAAGTAGTCCTCAACAGGACGCTCGAGCTTTGCCACACGCGCAAGTGACTTGAGGCGCTCCAGGTAGAAGAGCACAACCTCGCCCCAATGACCGAGGATGATCTGCAGATCGGGAAAACGATCGAACACGCCTGCCAGAATCAACCGTACGAACTGGATGCCGGCTTCATAGTGCCAGCCCAGGCCAAACGTCGCGAAGGCTAGGTCGACCAACTCCCCGAACCCTGAATAGAGGTCTGCTCGAACAGAAGCTTGCGGGATTTGAGGATGAATGAACAACGGCACGCGCTGCTCTGCCGCTGTGCGAAGCAATGGGATGAAGTCAGGGTGATCCAGGTTTTGGTCGCGCACACGGCCACATACCATCGCACCGCGAAACCGGAGGCGATCCACGGCACGCTGCAATTCAAATGCTGCTTCCTGCGGCGCGGCCATTGGAAGGACCGCGAACCCCTGAAACCGGGTTGGGTACTTTGCGATGGTCGCAGCTATCAGATCATTGGTCTCCCTCGCCAGGTGGATGCTCTCTTCTGGTTCCAGGTTATGAAGTGCGGGTGTTGTGACGGAAAGAACCTGCACGTCAATTCCACTCTCATCCATTAGCGCTAAACGGCCATCGCCTAGGTCTTCAAGCATCCGCACCATCTCGCCTTGGTATAGGAAGTCCGTACCTTCTGCACCGATCGGCGACGCATCCCACGCGGCGTGGATTCTCCGGGGCAGTATATGTTCTTCAATGCTGATGATCTTCATCGGTCCCTCTTTCTTGCGTACTGCGTATTAGTATTACGAGAACGGCACATGCATTCAATGGCTGAAAAGGCATACTCTCTATGCAAAAAGTGAATGCTTCTTTCGAGAACCTCGACCTTCGCTCTCTGCGCTTGCTGAAACAACTTCTCGACTTGCGGAGCGTCACCAAAGCCGGCGAAGCCCTGAGGCTCAGCCAGCCCGCTGCGAGCCGGGTGCTATCCCAACTACGCGATACGCTCGGTGATCCACTTCTGGTTCGAGGTGGTCAGGGGAACACGTTGACACCAAGGGGCGAAGAACTTCGACCAGCGGTCGCGGAAGCACTGAGGTCTATTTCAGCTCTCTTCGAACGAGAGGTCTTTGAGCCGTCCACGGCAAAGCTGATCGTACGGATCGCGACCACGGACCATGGTGCGACCGTAGTTCTGTCACCGCTGGTTACGATGCTCGGCACGTTCGCACCAGGCATCACATTGGAGGTCACCCCATGGAATGCACAGACCCTCCACGAACTGGAGACAGGCCAGCTCGACCTTGCCCTGGACTCTGAAAGCCGCCTGCCCGAGAACTTCCATGCTCGTACCCTCTATCGAGAGAGATCTGTCTGTCTTGTTCGGCAGGGGCACCCGCTGCTTGACGGGCGGCGGAAAGATGGAAGCCTCGACCCCGCATTGGCGTCCACTTATCCGCAGATCGTACTCCTGTATCCCGTGGGCGACCGGCTGGAGGGTGACGATCCACTTGCCCGCCTCGGTCATCCCTCGCACAGGATTGCGTTGCGGACGCCCTACTTCACTTCCGCTCCAATAATGCTCACGCATACCGATCACTTCATGATCCTGCCCTCACGCCTGGGGCGCGTGCTCGCTGACTCGGCACCGCTTGCCCAAATTCCATTGCGCGGCGAAACACCATTTGCTTACCGCCTCATCTGGCACGAGCGAACGCAAAAGGACCATGGCTTGGGATGGTTGAGGACCCAGATGTACCGACTCCTCAAGTAACGAGAAACGCTGTTCTCGTCCGTTGAAATCGCTCACTAGCGCTAAGCCGACCTTTTGTAACCAATCAGTGAGTTGCGGATTCAATGTCGCTTAGTGTGCGAGCGTTCGATCAGTTCGAGCGGGGAAAATCTGCACTACTTGCCTTTCCGGCCGACATCTCAACTCCTCTCGCGAAATTTGTGGCCAGTCTCCCAAAACCGGCGCTATCATCTGGCTTGGGTGGGGCTCGGAGCTTCGGGCCGAGAGCATGCAAACCGTAACATCGCCGTTAGGTTTCCAGGCGAATATTTCACTTTCAGGATCGTGCGAGATGCTGAGATTCGGATTGAATCGTCGAGGATTTTTAGGGGGTCTTGCCACGCTGGCCGGATCAGTCTTCGGTGGGCAGAGATCGTTTGCAGTCGCCGGTGCATCGCCCAGCAAGCCGGGAAAGATCACCGGGTTTGGCGAAAGCGAGAACGTATATGCCGAACTGGGGTTGACCACGATCATCAATGCCCATCTGACGGAGACGGTTATTGGCGGTTCGCTGATACGTCCAGAGGCGTTGGCGGTCATGGAAAAGGCGGCCAAACATTTCGTTGTCATGATGGATCTCGAAGCAGCAGTGGGGAAGCGAATCTCAGAGATGCTGAAGTTGCCTCAGGGATATGGAGTCGTCGTAACCTCAGGTGCTGCGGCGGCGATCGTGAACGGATACGCGGCAATCCTCACAGGGAATGACCCGACGTTTATCAAACAGATCCCGGATTTGACCGGGATGAAGTCGGAGGTAATCATTCAGCGGGCACATCGCAGCGAATGGGATCACCAGATTCGAACGACTGGAGCAAAGATTATCGAAGTAGAGACTGTCGAAGACGTCCACAGGGCCATCAACGAACGCACCGCCGCCATGCACTTCCAGAACTTTAGCGATCCAGATGGGCAGATCAGGCGGGCCGATTGGTTGAAGCTGGCGCACGACGCAAATGTACCGACGTTTCTCGACGCCGCCGCAGATGTTCCACCGAAATCACGGCTGTGGGAGTATGCGAATATGGGCTTTGACCTGATCGCCTTCAGTGGTGGAAAGGCAATCAGGGGTCCACAGACGACGGGCCTGCTGATTGGGCGCCAGGAAATGGTGCACAATGCGCTGCTGAATATGAGTCCCAATGAAGACACGATTGGACGCCCGAATAAAGTCGGCAAGGAAGAGATCCTGGGACTGCTCAAAGCTCTGGAGGTCTATCTGGCTGAAGATCAGGATGTGGTGGATAAAGAGCAGTCAACACAACTGGAGACGATCGCCAATAAGTTGTCAAAGATACCCGGAGTGACTTTCACTCGAAACGTATCACCGATCAAAAACCACTTTCCCTCGCTTCAGGTGCACATGGATCCAGCCCGTTTTTCCGCAACACCTCGTGACATCGCAGCGCAACTTGCCGCAATGAAGCCTTCCATCATCGTTGGCGGTGAGGCAAGCACAATCGAAATGACTGCGATCGATTTGCAACCAGGAGAAGAAAAGATCGTCGCGGATGCACTAGCGAGCGCTCTGACAGCCCATTCTGTCTAACACCGCACCTCGCGTCAGGTTCTAAAGTAACGAGAACTGGATCGAGAACGAGAAACGCGCCCTGAGCGTCAGGTCAAGATCGTTTACTACCGCTAGTCCGATTTATGAGGACGGCCCTGTTCTGTACCTGAGTTCATTGGCGATTATCTCCAGTACAGCTATCTCCACTTGACAAACAAGTGAATCCGGGTCCACGCTATATGCGAAGGATCACTTGGATGCCTAGTAAAGAAAAAGAATCGATTCAACTACTGCAGGGCACACTCGATCTCATCGTGTTGCGAACACTCTCCACGATGGGGCCGCAGCATGCCTATCAGATTGCTACACGCCTCCAGCAGATCTCCGACAGCCTCCTCAATCTCAATCAGGGCACGCTTTATCCGGCATTGGTGAGGCTGGAGCAGTATGGGTGGATTAAGGGCACCTGGGGAAAGACCGGAAATAACCGCGAAGCCAAGTTTTATGCCATCACGAAAGCAGGAGAGAAGGCGCTGGGCGAGGAGACCGAACGTTGGAGAAAGATGGCGGGGCTGGTGGAACGGCTTCTGCTTGAGGAGTCCTAGAAATGAAAGCTCTGCGACGCCTTTTTCTGAGAATTTCCAGCCCCTTCTCCAATGAGGAGACCGAAGCGGAGCTCGACCGGGAGATCACCGCCCATCTTGCACTGCTGGAAGATGAGTTCCTGAGCAAAGGAATGAGTCCCGAAGAAGCACGCCGGGCCGCGAGGCGAGCCTATGGTGGAGTCGAGCAGGCAAAGCAACGGCATCGCGATGAACGCTCCTATCCAGGGCTGGCACAGACCCTGCAGGACATTCGCTATACATTACGACAGCTGCGCAGATCTCCGGGGTTCACGCTGACTGCCGTCCTGATGCTTGGATTGGGAATCGGCGCAACCACAGCGATCTTTTCCATTGTTGAAGGAGTCCTGCTGCGCCCATTACCCTTTCCTGATTCCGAACATTTGGTTACGCTGGGCGACATTCTGGAGGGCTCGAATTACACTTCCGGCGGGTCCTCGGTTACCGCGCCGGATATCCGCAACTACATGCGCGAGACGCACAGCTTCACGCATCTGGGAGGTTATGGGGGGAAATCTTTTGAGCTGTCAGGCAACGATGATGAGCCGCAGCCTGTGCATGCATCGCGCATGAACGGAGAGGTTTTCTCTGCACTGGGGGTTGCGCCCATGCTGGGACGAGTCTTTACACAGCAGGAAGACGATCAACGCCAGCCGTTTGTTGTACTCAGTTACAGTCTGTGGCGAAGCCGCTTTCACGGTGATGCAAAGGTTCTGGGGTCCAAGATTCTTCTCGATCGGAAACCGTACATCATTATCGGTGTTATGCCGCGCAATTTTGAGTTCCCCCTGGTGCCTGGACATGTGAACCAGAGCGAGCTCTGGGTTCCGATGAGCCCTGAGCCGTGGGAGTTCCTGGCCGGTGCCGCGGCCTCGTGGAACCTGCGGATGGTGGGCCGATTGAAGCCGGGCGTTACTCCCGAGCAGGCACAGAGTGATGCGCAGCGAGTGGCTATTGAGACGATGCGGAACTATCCGGCTTACATGAGCAGCCTTCGGATCCATGCAGATGTAAAGGGATTGCAGGAAGACACGATTGCTCGGGCGCGACCGCTGGTGCGTACGCTCTTCTTTGCAGTGATCGTGGTTCTGCTGATTGCTTGCGCAAATCAGGCTGGCCTTCTGTTGGTACGCTCCATCCGCCGACGGAGAGAGATTGCTGTGCGGCTTGCCCTTGGTGCGCGTGCGGCGGCGCTGCTGCGTCAGACTGTGATTGAGAGCATGATCCTGAGCCTCGGTGGAGGCGTCGTTGGTCTTGCGTTAGCAGGCATTGCGCTACGTGTTGGTTTGAACCTGCTGCCACAAACGCTGCCTCGCATCCGCGAGATCGGTCTGGACTGGACCGTTGTGAGCTTCGCACTCGGTCTGGTGTTGCTTACCGGCTTCTTTTGTGGGCTGGCGCCCGCCTTCGCCGCAATCCAGACAAGCGTAAACGAGACGCTGAAGGAAGGCGGCCGCACTGGGAGCTCAGGCAGCGGTCATACGCGGCTGCGCTCCGCGCTGGTTGTAGGGGAGATTGCCGTTGCTCTGATACTTCTCACTGCATCCGGACTGTTGCTGCGCAGTTTCGAAAAGATGCGCTCGGTCGATATGGGCTTTCAGTCGAACCATACGCTGGCCGCAAGCTATTCTCTGCCGGGCAAGCAGTACTCGACGCAACCGCAGATCGATACCTTCAATCAAAGATTGCTCGACGGTCTTCGACAACTGCCTGGCGCTGAATCCGCTGGTATCACTGGCTTACTGCCTGCCTCTGGGTTCGCCGGAGGTATCTCGATTCTTCCAGAAGGCTATGTCTCTTCAAAAGGAGCAGGGTTACACATGGCAGTGTCCACGCAAGTTGAAGGCGATCCCTTCCATGCGTTGGGTATTCGTTTGCTGCGCGGCCGTCTGTTCACCGAAGCAGACAGAGAGGGTTCACCGTTGGTGGCAATCGTGAACCACAAACTGGCAGAACATTATTGGCCCGGCGAGGACCCGATCGGCAAGCGCCTGCGCCGGGGTATGCCCGAAACTTCAACGCCGTGGATGACAGTTGTGGGCGAAGTGGACGATGTGAAGATGGCTTCTGCTGATAGCCAGACGCCGGAGCAGTTCTATCAGCCTGCAACTCAGGTTGTGGCTTCAGAAGGCGTCTTTGCCTCGACGGACGAGTTAATGGCGAATTACGGATGGATTGTGCTGCGCACGAGCGTTCCTCCTGAGCAGATGGAAAATGCGATGCGCGCCGTGCTGCAGAAAATTGATCCGCAGCTTGTATTCACCAAGATGAAGACACTCGATCAGGTGGTCTCAGACAGTGAGGCGCCGCGCCGATTCAACACGGTGTTGATCTCCTCCTTCGCAATTGCGGCCGTGTTGCTGGGAGTGCTGGGAATCTACAGCGTCATCGCATTTACGGTTGCAACTCGTGAGCAGGAGATGGCGATCCGCATGGCGCTGGGATGTGAGCGCTCTCGAATTCTGCAGTTGGTGCTTGCCTCCGGAGCGAAGCTGGCAGCGGTTGGCTGCACTCTTGGGCTGCTTGGTGCTGTCGCTGTATCCACCCTGCTTCGGTCTTTCCTGTTTGGAGTGAGCCCATTCGATCCGGCGGTGCTCGGCATCTCTGTAGCCGTTATGCTGCTGCTCGCGCTGATGGCCTCGCTGCTGCCGGCGCGACGGGCATCTTTGACCGATCCAATGCTTGCAGTACGCGGAGAGTGACATGGGAGGAGAAACGGTGACGCATTCCCTGAATAAGCACAAGAAAACTGTGCCGATTGATTGCACGATGGACCGAGAAAGCTTCGTCCCTCTCTACCTGCAGATCAAATGCTGGCTTCTAAACAAGATCGAAGCAGGGCAATTCTCTCAGGGAGATGTGATTCCGTCGGAAACACAGTTCACCTCGACCTTGAGAGTGAGTCGCGGGACTGTCAGGCAGGCGCTCTTCGAGCTCCGCCTTGAGGGGTATCTCATTCGCAAGAAAGGGCTCGGCACATTTATTGGAGTGCAGCCGAGAGTTCCCTGAATAATTTCACCCGTATCCGATGATCTGAGCGGGTGCAGCTCTTCACCGATTCGCAAAAACCCGGATTGAGGTCGCCCAGAAGAGCAAATTTGCCTCTGATAAAGTAAAACGCCAGTCCAATCGGCATCATTCCGCTGTTGCGGGTCCTGGCCCGGTTAGAGGCGTCGGACCCGAACAACACGGAATCTGACATTTCCCTACTCGATCAAGACTTCCCTTTAGCCGCGTGTACTCGCTTGGCGTTGCCGCTCTCCAGTACACCTGGTCCTACATAGAGCATCATGGCCTCTTCGCCATCTTGGACGAGAACGAAAAACAGATCTGATTGAACGCCTCCGACAAATTGCAGATGAGTCGTGCCGGTGCAATCCGCATTGACCTGGTAGGTACCAGTGAACTCCGCGTCAGTGACCTGCCCTGCGACGGTCTGCTTCCCTGAACCGGTGATGTTGCCACTTCCATCTGCCGTCAAGACCCCGGCGACGATGTAGCCCACACCGCGAGCAAGGTTGTCACCCTTCAGAGTGAATCCGTACGTGCCGTTAAGATCTTGAAGCTTGCATGCTTTGTCCGGCTGGCCAAATGCTTGCCCTGCGCAGACAATTCCGCAGAACGCCAATACAACAATGATCCGACCTAAATTGCGTGAGATAGTGCCTCCTAAAGATTTACAGCGATACTCTCTTAGATGCCCGCTCCGGTCTCTGGATTGCATGCGACATCCACAAGTATTGCTGAGGTTCAATCCTTAAACACGTCGAGCACTATTCCTTCGGAGCCGGCAAGCTAATCCAACGGAGCATCGGACAGGAAGATTGCTAACTGGAACTCGGTCTGGGACTGAGGCTGATTCCGATTGGCGCAGGACAGGGCAATGCACTCTTCGAGCGTCGTATTATTCCTGACCTCAGAGCGGTAGTTCTGTGAAACGCCGTTGGGCGAAGTGAGCAGCCCGTTACTGACGACAAAGCCGACGTATCTTTACTGATATACGTCAGGTCTGAACCACATTATTGCTTGCTGAACTCGCTGCCCAGGCTGCTTTCGCAATCTAGGACGTTTGGCTTAGGCGTGCAATGATGGAGCTACTTTGTCCAACGCATCTCTCCTGAAGAAAATGCCCCTGCGCTTCTCTCGACCGCTTCTGGTCGCTCTCGTTGCGTGTGCGATTATCCATGCGCAGCAACCAATCTCGCCGACGGTTCCGTTTGAACAGGCTGCACGCACAGCGGCTCTGAAGTCTGCGCTGGCACAGCCTGGAGGGGCTCCCTTCCATCTCCGAGCCGTGATCTCCGATCAAAAGAACCATGATCCGCAGTGGGATGCCGAAGTGGAAGAGTGGTGGTCTTCGCCGACACGCTATAAGAGAGTCTTCCACTGTGCGCGCTTCTCACAGACGCTTATCGTTGCCGGCACAAAGACTCAGGAGACGAATTCGGGCCAGGTCTTCCCGGAGCTTCTGCGCAATCTCACGGTTGAGCTCACGAATCCTATTCCGCGTCTGGATGAGCTGACCGCGCTTCATCTTTCGGTGACTCCGGCTGATGGCACGCCAGGGCAGATTGTGACTCGCTACAAGATCCCTACCACGGATGGCGCGGGGGTCAACGCAAGTATGGATGCCTCGGTTGCGATCGATCGCCAAACGGGCCTCATGATTTATGGAGGCAATCTGGACTGGGATGTGGCTCTCCACGATTTTGCGCCATTCCATAGCCTCCAGGTACCGCGGCGACTCACAGCGCAGACACAAGGCGGCCCCCGTCTTACGGCGCAGATGACGCTCCTTGAAGATCTTTCCCCTGCGGATGCCAGCCTGATCCGCGTCACTCAGCCGACACCGTCAGCGCAGCAGCTGCGCGTCGTTGTTGTTCCTGAACCGGAGCTGCGTAAGCTGGGCCTCCACACTCCAGCCCCGCATTGGCCGGACATGGCCCAGGGTGCTCTTACCGGCACGATGACGATGCGCGTGGTCGTGGATCGCAGCGGTCAGGTACAGTCGATCGACAACTTCTTTTCCAGCAATCCCGGTCTTCAGGCGGCTGCGGAGAAGCAGCTTTTGAACTGGCGCTTCCGTCCATACCTCGATCACGGAGCGCCTGTTCAGGTGATCTCTACTTTGACGTTTAGCTACGATGTGGGCCGGGCTTCTCATTAGCTCTCGCCGATTGAGCGGAGATGCCAGCCAGGACAATCCATCATTGAGGGTATCTTCCGTTCCGCTTTATAGAGGAGTCCTGATAAAGGCGCATCGTCATCCAAAATGCAGGCGGCGCCACTCTGGTTTTGTGGCACAATCATCGCCTATTCACTCATCGAGGAGCCGATTAGTACTGATAAACGGCTTCTGGTCTTTACGGCAAGCGTTGCCGTCGCCCCTTTCCCCAGGGTGGCCTGTCGTTTTGGTTCCTGAGGGAACTCCCCTTTTTAGAAGGGCCGGAGCAAGCGTGACCCCAGTCTCCTGCACCCATCGAGAGCCGAGATCGGGCAGGCGCAGAACGTCCCTGCGATGCGATAGGATCTTGTTCGAATGACCTCGAATCCAGATCCAGGCACCCTCCAGATCCAGGTGCTTCGCGCCTACTCGACGCTCCTTCAGCTCCGCGCTGACTGGGGCGGGTCGTTCGTTCTCTCTCTGGGTCTCCCGCCCAAAGGATCTGCGCTCGCGATAGCTTCCAATATCGCCGGTGCGGTCTCCCTGTCGATCGACGACGACGAGACACATCTCAGAGAAGTCGTTCGGGCCGGTGCCGTCGACTTTGTGGTTCATTCGTTGGACGAAGCTGTCCGCGCCATGAAGAATGAGGTTCGCAAAAGAACCCCGCTTTCGGTAGCGCTCAGTGCGTCGCCCATTGCTGCCCTCGAGGAAATCGCCTCCCGCGGAATAGCGCCCCAGCTCTTTTCAAGCTTCATTCCGTCGCATCCGGCAATCCTTGGGGCCGCCGAGAAGCTTATGGCGCATGGCGCGGATCTCGTCGACTTCGACCCGGAGAGTGCGGCCAGTAGCCTCCCGGAATTCCGTAGCAGTGTCTCCATTCTCGACCGGTTCCTCAGGGAGCGCTCCTGGCATCTGCGTACCTTCTCCTTCCAGACCCTTGGAGAACTCAGGGAGTTCGAACACCGCGCTCTGAAGACTCTCCCGGTGGAAGACACCCTCCGGCGTCGCTGGCTCGAGGTAGCTTCACGGATCCTTCCTCGTGAGAAGCCCCCCAGCCGCGTGCTCTGGCTCTCTTCGGCCGAGGAAGATCTTCTATCCTGAAGCTTGTCAAGAGGGTTTGGCTGTAAATCCCATAAAATAAGGAACTTGTATGTGCCGACGAGTTACTTCCGATCGCCTATCCTGAAGATAGTGGAATCGGTCTCGGCACAGCCCTGATCTGCAGAGTCATTGCAGATGCAGGTCCAAAGCTAAGTCACATCGTCTGAATATTTTGCGCAGAAAGGTACGGGGGTGGGGCTACTCCATCACTCCGTGAATCCGCTCCCAGAGGGCCGCCATTCCGGCACCCGTCTTGGCCGAGACAGGAAGGATCTCCTCGATGTCGTGTTCCCGTTTGAGAGCGGCGAGACTCTTCCCCAGCACGTTGTTCGAGAGCCGGTCAGCCTTGGTCCCGACCACGACGAACGGTCGCTGCGTCTGCTTGAGATAAGTGATCAACTGCCCATCGTTGGGCTGCGGAGGGATATTGGTGTCGACCAGGCAGACGCAGAGCGCCAGCGTCTCCCGCTCGCCAAGGTAGGGTTCGATGAACTTAGGCCACTCCGCGGAGATCGACTTTGAGATCTTTGCGTATCCGTATCCCGGCAGGTCGGCGAAGATGAGCGATGGAACCGCCTTCTGTCTGCCCCCGGAAGCCTCGTGCAGCGCGAAGAAGTTGATCGCCCGGGTTCGACCCGGGGTCGAGGAGACCCGTGCTTCCTTCGAGCCGAGCAGGGCATTGATCAGAGAAGACTTACCCACGTTCGAGCGCCCGAGAAACGCCACCTCCGGCCTGCTGTAGGTCTTCGATTCGCTTGGAAAGTGAGCCGCATCGGTGGCGGACAGAAGAAAGACAGGATTCAGGCGCATACCTCAGTCTACCGTCTGCAACCAGGATGGATCCCAAAACAAAGAGGAGCCCTCAAGGGACGCCTCTTCGAAATCAGCTCTGATGAGCTACTTGGTGAGGGGAGACTGCAGTGTGAACGTGACAATGGACTCAGCCGGAATAACAATGTCCTTGTTGCCGGTCAGTGCAGCGCCAGCAGTTCCTGCCCCTGCGCCAGCCAATCCGCCGATGAGAGCACCTTTTCCGCCGCCTGCCAGGCCGCCGATGAGAGCGCCGGCGCCCGCACCACCGCCGATGAATCCAGCGGACCGCTTTCCTTTGCCCTTCTCCTGACGAAGATAGCTGGTTGTCGTTACTTCATGCCCGCCGATTGAGCTCAACTGGATCGCGAGATTGCCCTCGCCCTTGAACTTCCCGCGTCCCTTGGCCGCCACCACCGTTCCCTCGACGTGGGTTCCCCGGGGGAAGACAACCTTGCCGGATGAAGTGGTCAGCGCAGAGGACAGCTCGCCGCTGAAGGAGTCGCCGACATTGTTCTTCTTTGCGCTGATCTCTTGAGACATCACGACAGAGACGTTCGTTCCGCTGGGCACCTTCAGCCGAACCGGTGCTGGAGCAGGTTCTGGTGCCGGTGCCGCGGCGGCGGGCATCGGCGCTGCGGCGGGAGTTGGCGCCGGTGCGGCAGCCGGGCCAGCTGCTGGCGCGGTCGCAGGCGTCGCCGCCGGAGCAGCCGCAGGCGGCGCAGCAGGCGCTGCCTGCGAGGCCGCTTCATTCGCCGGCGCGGCAGGTGTCGAGCTCTTGCATCCTCCGAAGACAAGAACAGTAGTCAAAGCGAACGTTGTTGCAAGATTTCTAGACGTAACGTGCATGCATGTTCTCCCGGTTAGCAAATCTCAGTAGCAATATACTCCCCAAAGGGTAGAGTAGCTAACGCATTGGCCAAGTTGTATGTGCTCTTTTTCAAGTGGTTTTCATCTGCCCGACGGCAGCCTGGACGAGGAATATCACGATCTTGCTCCTTCGAAGTACTGCTCAATCTCCTCCAGAGTTTTGCCCTTGGTCTCCGGTAAAAAGAAGGTGACCACCACGAAATAGATCACAGTGAAACCGGCGAACAGGAAGAACATGAACGAGTAGCCGTGCTTGCTGACCACCGGCAGAAAGATGCCGGCTAAAGTGGTGGAGACCAGTTGGTTGATCACAAGAGCGATGCTCATGCCATTGGATCGGATGCGAGTCGGCATAAGCTCTGAAAGCGCCAGCCAGACTCCGACTCCAGGACCGACTGCGTAGAACGACATAAACAGATACAGGCCGACGGCCACCATCCATCCATGGCTTGAATCAGGAACTCGCCCGACGAGTGCCCGATCGATCTTGAGCGGCGCGGTCCTGGCGGCATCCAGGTCAGCGAAGGGGTTTTTGAAGAAAGCTTCAACCCGATTCGTCGGAACCGCACTTGCGCGGTCGATCTGAATGGGCGCGGCGCTGGGATCATCGGAGCGAACGAAGCTGGTCGCGGCCGTAAAGTCCCCGTAGGAATAGATGACGGCGAGCGAGGCACGCTGACTGTCGATTGAGCTTCCTTTTCCAACTGCGTCGAGCAGGTGCTTTGCTTCGGCAGGAGTGAAGGTGAGTTTCAAGGTCTGATCAGGTTTGACCATAGCCTGCACGACGCTCCGGCAGTCCTGATTGAGTTTTTCTGTCCCGAGGAACAGGACGCCGACGCCGATGAGCGACACGATGATGCCCGACGTTCCCAGGATGAACAGAAACTTCCGCCCCTTGCGGTCGATCAGCGACATACCGCCGATCGTCATCACAAAATTGACGATGGTGAAGATGACATATCCCCAGTGCGCGTGGAGGTCCGAGAGACCGCTCTGCAGGAGAATCGCGGTGTTGTAACCGATGATTGAATTGACGCCCGTAGCTGTATTACAGAACAGGATGATGCACGCCAGAAGGAAGGGAATAACGTACTTCCTGCGCAGCAGAGAGTCTTTGACGACTTCTCCCGAAGGTGCCGTCTGCTTCGCAGCCAGGATGCGTTCCATCTCCTGCATCTCGATCTGTGCGTGCGCTTCGTCGCGCGATCGTTGCAGGGACGCCATCGCCTTCTGCTGGCGCCCGCGCAACAGAAGCCACCGAGGAGATTCCGCCACGAAGAGGCTGCCGATGACGAAGAGTAAACCCGGAGGAAGCGAAACCCAGAAGATCCGGCGCCATGCCTGGTCTTTGAACGCAAAGACCGCCGCTGCATCAGAGACTCGGGCTACAGCTTCGACACGGTAGCTGTAATAGATTCCAATGAGCGCAGCAGAGACGATTCCCAATGTAAGCAGCCATTGGAAGATAGCAGTACCCTTGCCGCGCGTGCTCGCTGGAAGGCATTCCGCCAGGTAGAGCGGCACGACGACACCGATCAGACCGCCGCTGATGCCTTGCAGCAGACGCCCGAAGAACAAGGGACCGTAGCCGTGTGAGATCGCGATCATCGGAATGCTGAGGACGAAAGTCAGTCCGCTAACCACCATCAGCGGCTTGCGACCCATCCAGTCGGCAAGCAGGCCCGCAAAGAGAGTGGAGATAACGCTGCCCAGCAGGACGGCAGCCACAATGATCGAAAGTTGACCGGCGTTGAGCCCCGAGGTCGCCTCAAGGTAGGGAAGAGCTCCACCGATGATGCCAACGTCCACGCCGTACAGCAGGCCACCGAGACCCGCTACCAAGAGGAGAAAACGGTTGTAACTGGACTTCAATCCTACAGGTGACTGGGTATCAGAGGAACTGCGCGCGTTATAGGTCATAGGCTGTCAATCGAGGGTACCTGGCCGTGGCAGAGCTCAGTTCTGCCGCAAGCTACTGCATGAAACTCCCCATGCCATTCAGGTCTGCAAATCATTTCCCTTGCAGTTCACGATACCAGCCCGCAAAGCGATAGGAAACGAATAAGGCGCCTGTTCCAGGCAAGGTCTCTCAGAGAAGTCAGGAATGCTCGCCATTCTGTTCCTGCAGGCTGAAGATCCGCTCCATTAAGGTCCATCTCTGCCCCGGACGCGACTCAGGAAGAGGCTGCTGGAACCTGCCCATCAGCGCCTCCCACTCCTGCACCTTCGGGTTCGCGGCATCGGCTGCCGCCTTCGCTGCAAAAGAGAAGCTCTCGCTGACATCCAGAATCATGAACAGCCTTTTCCCTAGGAGATAGATCTCCATGTCGATCACACCCGAGTCAGAGATGCTGTCCCTAATCTCAGTCCAGATCTTCTCGTGATAGCGTTTGTATTCCGCAATAGCGGAGGGGTCGTCCTTCAGATCAAGGGTCAAACAATAGCGAGGCATAGGAGCTCCCGGTTCTGAATGATATCGCTCGCGGCCAAAGACGTGGCGAGTTACATCTGGTATGAAAGCACCTTTTCCTGTTGTTGGGCGGTTCGGGCCGCAATGTTGCTAATGTCGAGTAGGCCTCAAATCAGAAAAAGAGGTATTCTTTTGGGGACGGTATTTCAATATATGAGTGAATCTTTTTACCTGGAAAATAAGATCGCCCTTGTCACTGGTGCAGCCAGCGGCATTGGGGCAGCCACTGCGAGAGAGCTGGCTCGCGCCGGGGCGGAGGTGATGATTGCCGACATCCACCTTTCCGCGGCAGAATCCCTGGCGGCTGAGATTCCGCGCTCCCGTGCATTGAAGATCGACGTCACAAGTTCAGACTCGATTCGGCTTGCGTTTGCCGAGATCTCAAAGCTGGACATCCTTGTCAACAACGCCGGGATTGGGTTGGTAGGCGACGTATCGCGCACCTCGGAGGAGGACTTCGAGCGTGTCATGAGAGTCAATGTCAACAGTGTCTTTCTTATGACCAAGGCTGCGTTGCCGCTGCTGTTGGAGTCCCACGGATCTATCGTCAACATAGGCTCGGTTGCCGGATCGGTCGGAGTGAAGCAACGCTTCGCCTACTGTGCGAGCAAAGGTGCAGTCCAGGCCATGACGCGGCAGATTGCGGTGGATTACCCTAAAGAGCTCCGTATCAACTGCATCGCTCCAGGAACCGTCCAGACCCCATTCGTGGAGGGATATCTCGACAAGTACCATGCCCATGAAAAGGACAAAGTACGGGCAGAGCTTGTCGCCCGGCAGCCGATTGGAAGACTCGGAACACCGGAAGACATTGCATCGCTGGTTCGATTTCTCTGTTCGAAGGAAGCGGAGTTTATCAATGGCGCTGTTGTTCCGATCGATGGCGGATGGACCGCTGCATGAGCTGGCCGACATCTTTGAAGCAAGCGCTGCATACCACGAAGAAGGGAAGGCCTAAGCCTTGAATGAGATTCTCATTACCGGTGTTCGCGTCATCGATCTGCGATTTCCGACCTCACGCGAGCACATCGGCTCGGACGCCGTAAATAAGGATCCTGATTATTCGGCTGCCTACTGCATTCTTGAAACAAATGCCGGATTGACCGGCCATGGGCTTACATTCACGCTTGGCAGGGGAACGGACCTTGTTGTGCAGGCTGCGACCTATTTGACACGATACGTCGTCAACCGATCCCTGGCATCGATCACGGATGACTTCTGTGCCTTCTCGCGGCAACTTACGGAGGATACCCAGTTCCGCTGGCTGGGTCCCGAGAAGGGCGTCATTCACCTGGCCACAGGCGCTCTCATCAATGCAGTCTGGGATCTGTATGCCCGGGCCGAGAAGAAGCCGCTATGGCAATTGCTGTCCGATCTTGAACCGTGCCAGCTGCTGAAGGCTGTGGATTTCCGTTATATCGATGACGCGCTGACTGCAGCGGAGGCCAGAGAGATTCTGGAAGAGGCGCGCAGCGGCAAGGCAGAACGTCTGACTCGTCTGAAGGAGACTGGCTATCCGGCGTATACGACCTCGGTCGGTTGGTTTGGCTATTCCGAAGAGAAGATCCGTCGTCTATGTCATGAAGCTCTTGCCGATGGCTGGACTCATTTCAAGCTGAAGGTCGGAGGCGATCCAGAAGAAGATCTTCGTCGCGGTCGAATCGTGAGGCAGGAGATCGGGTGGAACAAGATGCTGATGGTGGATGCTAACCAGAAGTGGGGCGTTCTGGAGGCAGTCGAGCGCACACGTCAGCTAGCGGAGCTAAAGCCATGGTGGATGGAAGAGCCGACCAATCCGGATGACATCCTGGGTCATGCCCGCATCCGCAGAGAGGTTCCTGAGGTTCGCATAGCGACTGGAGAACACTGCCATAATCGTGTGATGTTCAAGCAGTTTCTGCAGGCCCAGGCGCTCGACGTCGTCCAACTGGACAGCTGTCGCGTAGGCGGAGTCAATGAAAACATCGCTATACTTCTGCTTGCAGCCAAGTTTAAGACGCCGGTCTGTCCGCATGCCGGTGGCGTAGGATTGTGCGAATACGTCCAGCATCTTTCGATGTTTGATTATCTTTCTGTCTCCGCGACCATGCAGGATCGAGTCATAGAGTTCGTCGATCATCTTCACGAGCACTTTGTGACTCCCGTTCATATCCGCAACGGGCATTACCTGGTTCCTACTGAGGCGGGATACAGCATCGAGATTCGTGAAGAGTCTCTCAACCGCTTCGCCTATCCGCATGGCGAAGCATGGAGCACGCTGCCATGAAGTTTGTCACATTCTCCTCGAAGAGTTCGTCCACACAGAGTCCTTCGGCGCTCTTGAGCCGTAGCGTTCCCACCCCTGGTGTGCTGCTGGGTGACGAGATCGCAGACTTGACCGGTGTGGCCTATCCCAACCTGCTGGCCATTATTCTCGCTGGGAGTGCCGCATCATCCGAAATCGAAGCGAAGCTGGATAAAGTGCCACGAATTGCGCTCTCGGAGGTGACCCTCCATGCTCCCCTGATGCCTCCTCGCATCTTCGCCATTGGTCTGAACTATGCGAGTCATGCGGCTGAATCGAAGATGGCAGTACAAAAGGTTCCGACAGTATTCATGAAGCTGACGAGCTCTGTGGTCGGCCCGGACGTAGATGTCATGCTGCCGAAGATCAGCAGTCAGCCTGACTATGAAGCAGAACTTGGAGTTGTCATTGGGAGATCGGGCTATCAGATAGCAGCTGCAGATTGGGAGCAGTACGTCTTCGGATACACCATCGTCAATGATGTGAGCGCTCGCGATATACAACTCGCGACTTCGCAGTGGACGTTAGGGAAGTCTTTCCCGACCTTCACCCCGCTGGGTCCGGCAGTTGTGACGGCTGATGAAGTCGGAGATCCTCACAAGCTCGATATCTCCCTGACGATCGACGGAGAGAAGCTTCAATCGTCGAACACGAGCGATCTCATCTTTAAGGTCCCGGCGCTGATCGAGTACATATCCAGTACGACACCGCTTGAGGCGGGGGATGTGATCAGCACGGGAACTCCTGAGGGAGTGGGCCTGGGTCGTAACCCGCAACGATGGCTCAAGCCTGGCGAAGAGATGGTCGTGACGATTCAAAAGCTCGGAAGTCTGCGTAACCGCACAGTCGCGGGGTAGCCAAAGCTTTATTGCACGTCAATGCGAGTGCCTGCGGCTCCCCCTGCTTCTATCCCTCGCAAGGGGGATAGAAGCACCTGTTGCGACGGGGTAAGCTTAACGGCGATTCCCATGGGTTCGCTGAGCACTTTGGTTCCCCCTCACCGGAATATCGTTTTTTCGCTGCTCTTCTGGCTGATCTTGCTGTGGCCATCCGTTGTCTCGGCACAGACGAAGGCCACGGACGCTCCTTTGTTGCTTCCTTCCGCCGTTGCGTTCGATGCGTCAGGAAGCTTCTACATCGCGGAGACTGGAAAACATCTCATTCGGCGGGTCGATGCGTCAGGCGGGATCATCACGGTCGCCGGGACGGGCGTTCAGGGATATGACGGGGACGGCTCTCTTGCCACGTCAGCCTTGCTGGATTCACCGCAGGGCATTGCGGTAACTTCTACATCGCTCTACATCGCCGACACCCACAATCATCGGATTCGCAAGGTCGATCTGAAGAGCGGCATCATCACTACTACCGCGGGTGGGACTACTGCCGGTGCGACTGGTGACAATGGACCGGCAAGCGCCGCCACTCTTGATCGCCCGATGGCTCTGGCTGTCAACAATAAAGGCGATCTGTTTATCGCAGATTCGGGAGCTCACCGCGTTCGCAGGATCGACGCAGGCACGGGAGTAATCACAACCGTCGCCGGTATCGGCGTGCAGGGATATGACGGCGACCAGGGAGACGCAAGTGCAGCTTTGCTGGACTCTCCCCAGGGACTTGCGGTTGACGGGAGCGGCAATCTATATCTCTCCGATACTCACAACCAGCGTGTCCGTCGGATCGATGCGAAGACAGGTGTGATCTCTACGGTCTCGGGAACGGGCGCTTTTGGTTTTGCGGGTGATTCGGGAGCTTCCACGCACGCTGAACTTGCGCTCCCCAGAGGCCTCGCTGTGGATCTGCAGGGGAATGTCTACCTGGCGGACAGTGCAAACCACAGAGTTCGCCGGATCGATGCAGCTACTGGGACGATTACGACGCTTGCAGGGGACGGAGTCCAGAACTTTGCAGGTGATGGAGGTGCGCCAGATGCGGCGTCGCTGGACAGTCCGAACTCAGTTGCGCTCTCCCAATCGGGTCTTGTGACTCTCGCCGATACCAAGAATCAAAGAGTGCGTCAGGTGTCGGACGAAACAATCCAAACCGTAGCAGGGCTGGCGTCGACGAGGCCTGTCAGCATCGCGATAGCTGGAGCTGGTGAGATTCCCTACGGTTCGGGAGAGCTGACGGCCACTATAAGTTCTGAGAATGAGGTGGCTGGGACCGTCACGTTTTTTGACCGCAGCGAGTCGCCACCAGGGGTCGTGGCGAAGGTTCCAATCTCTCAGAATGCAGCCGTGTTGGATCTTTCAGGAATTGCTGCCGGCAAGCATCTCCTCACTGCAGCGTACGGAGGTGATTCGTCTCACGGGAGCGCCCAAAGCATCGATTTCGAGCTTACGGTAACTCCGCGTCCTCTTACGGCGATCATCTCTCCAGCTTCCCTCAGCTATGGCGAGCAGATTCCTGCGCTTGCGGGAAGTCTGAGCGGTCTTCTCCCGCGAGATCAGACGGAGGTCTCAGGCAGCTATCGAGCGGATCTTCCGATACGGCCCGACGTAGGAACTTATCCAATCACTATCGAGCTCAGTGGCGCTGCAGCAGGGAACTATCAGGTCATTTCAACTCCGGTGTTGACCATCACGAAAGCTGCGACCATTACGACGCTCACAGCGACGACCGCATCTCTGGTCTCAGCTACCAACGCCGATGCAGGCCAGCCGATACTTCTGCGTGCTCATGTTGCCAGTACGACCTCGGGAAATCCGGGAGGAACTGTGATCCTGTCGGACGGGGCGACACTGCTCTCGGCCGGAAGTCCAGATTCTTCAGGGGATTTCAGTTTTGCCACATCGGCTCTGAGTGCAGGCCCTCATAGCCTGACGGCGATCTACTCGGGAGACGGCAACTTCCGCTCCAGCACTTCTCCTACAGCATTGTTCATCGTGAATACACCGCCTACCGGACCGCAGGACTTCACGCTGGCTCCCGGGAGTGCCACCACGCAGACGATTGTCGCGGGAGATTCTGCAAACTTTTTTTTCGTAGTAAATGCGCAGGGAGTCCTTCCCGGCCCAGTAACATTGTCGGCATCGGGGCTGCCGGACTTGGCAACGGCGTCGTTCAATCCCGGAACTGTCGTGCCCGGAGTCCCTTCGGCGCGGGTAACGATGACAATTGCAACACCCAGGACATCCAGTCTGTTGTGGACAGGAAGGGCTGTTGCCGTCGCATTACTGCTGCCCCTCCTTTCTCTGGCAGGATCAGTCCGGCGAATCTCTGCCGCGCGGCTGCTGATGATCGCGGGACTTGTGACCTTATCCCTGTCTTTCTCCGGTTGCGGCGACCGCGTCCGGACAGGTACGGCTGTTCCCGATGGCACCAAGACCTACAACATCACCATCAATGCAACTACTGCAGGAACCGATGGAACCAGCCTTCAGCATTCCACTAGTGTGACTCTCATCGTTCAACCAGCAACCTAAAAAGGCCCCAAAAGCCTGAGCAGAAAAAAGACGGCGACTCCGGCGAAGAAGATGAGCGCCATTCGGATTCCCGGTTCGCGATTCACTTCCGGTACGAGGTCCGTGGCAGCGACGTATATGGTCACACCTGCCGAGAGGGGGAGTCCTTCACGCACCCATCCAGGTCTGATATTGATGACGAGAACTCCTGCCAGCGTCATCGCACCCAGGATCATTGCCGAATTGAGTGCCGCGCCTCGGCCTCTGCCGCTGGCAAGCATGACGCTCGCGACGGTGAATCCCTCTGGAAGCTTGTGCAGGAACACCGCAACAAAGATCACCCATCCGAGCCAATGGGAGATGACGAAGCCGGAGCCGATTGCAATACCGTCGAAGAACGTATGGGCGGCCAGCCCCAGCAGCACAGAGTAGCTGGTTTTGGCGGAGAGAAATTCGTGGTGATGAGTCTCTTCGCCAAAATGGAAGTGAGGCACAAGAGTGTGCTCCAGCAGGTGCACACCACAGTAGCCCGCGAGAATCAGCAGCGGCGCCCACTTGGGATTGAGAGTGAGTCCCTCGGGTACCATCTCGAGCACTGCAGCACCGAGCATAAAGCCTGCACCGACCGCGACGAAGTAACGAAGCGCACGGGCAGATGGGGAGCGGCGAACGAGGAGCAGACCTCCAAGATAATCCGCAAGGCCGGCAGCTGCTCCCAGGGTAAGACTCAACCAAAGCGATGACATCCGTCTATCCGTTCCACGCGGCGGGACCTTCTCCGCCGCCTTTCACGGGACAGCGTTCGAGCCGCCCGGCTCGCATCGCAAAATGTCCAGGATTCATATCGGTTTGATTTTACCTGTCTCCGGCCACTGAGACTCGCGCGCGAGGACCAGAATCACGCCAATCCCGCAAAACAGCACCAGGCCTTCCAGCCTCTCCGACCAACCGTGCAGCCGCTCGAAGTGGGCTCGTGCTGGAGAATCGATGTCCGCCGTCTCGATTGCTCCTCCGGCAGCGACCCTGTCCCTTTCCATTGAGGGAAGAATGCTGAACTGCGAATAGGCCGTGACGCCAAGCATGATCAGCGCAAGGACGATCTCGATTGCGAAACCGACGCGCGCAGGTACCTCCGCCCAAAGCCAAAGTATCGCAGTGGCTATGCAGAAGATGCCGCCGCCAATCAATCCAATCCAGTGCAGGATGCTAAGCGATCCGCCCACTACAAGACCGGCCTGGTGTGCGCTCGAAAGCCGGCTGAACGCGACCGGCGCGACCACAAAAGCAAAGAAAGCGATGCCACCCACCCACGCGGTCATTGTGAGCAAACGCAAAGCTCGAAGTACTTTCTCGACCACTAGACCAAGTCCCTCCCAATCAGGCGGTGTATACGATCCTTGACAGGAGGGTGCGTTGAAAAGAGATTCGCAATCCCTCCGCTACCGAGCAGTGGTGCCACGATAAACAGATGCGCCGTTGCGGGCGACGCCTGCAACGGGATGCGGCGCGAGTAATTATCAAGCTTTTGCAACGCACGTGCCAAGGCGTATGGGTTGCCGGTCTCTCGCGCTCCGGTGGCGTCGGCTTCGTACTCGCGTGAACGCGAGATGGCCAGTTGGATCAGAGTTGCGGCAATGGGTGCCAGAATCAGCATAAGAAGCCCGGTGAAGCCGCCGCGGTCCCGGTCATCTCGTCCGTCGTATCCACCGAACAGTGATGCCCAGTAGCCCATTCGCGCCATGATCGTGATGGCGCCTGCTAGAGTAGCGGCGATAGAGCTGGTCAGAATATCGCGATTCCGAATGTGTCCCAGCTCATGAGCGAGAACACCCTCCAGTTCTTCGTCATCGAGCAGGTTGAGGATCCCATTGGTCACTGCGACCGAAGCATGCGCCGGACTTCTTCCGGTTGCGAAGGCGTTCGGGCTTTCGCTCGGGATGACGTAGACCTTGGGAATCGGAAGGTTCTGTCTCGCGGAGAGCCTATCAATCACTGCATAGACTCGAGGAAGCTGCTCCCGCGTTACTGGCTGCGCTCGATACATCGACAAGGCGAGCTTGTCGGAGAAGAAGTATGTTCCGAAGTTGAAGGCGACAGAGAGAACGAATGCCATAAGCATCCCATTCCGGCCTCCGAAGTAATCTCCGATCAAGACCAGAAACACGGTCAACAAGACCAGAAGAAATGTCGACTTCAGGGTGTTCATCTCAGCCTCGCAGAGGATCTATCCCTGTTGCTTTAGATGCAGCCGGGACGGTTCCTCTTCGTGACAGTGCCCGCTTCAACACGACTTCGAGCGCGGCTTTCTGATCAGCATATTCCTGCTCGCTCAGCTTTCCTTCTAGTCGGTCCGTCTCAAGCGCAAATAACTCATCCTTGAGGCTTGAGAGCAGGCTCGCAGGGCCGCTTGGAACAGGAATATTTGCAGGCGATGCAGCGGCGACGGCATTGGCGGACTGAGGGTTGTTCTTCAACATGATCCCCGCTCCTGCAGCCATCGCCAGACCAAGGCCGCCGATAACCCACCACTTATACTTCGCCCAGGGATCGTTGGTGCCCTCTGGGTCGATAGGATTGCCGAGGCCCCCACCCGGCCGAGTGTCGGTGGCCGCTGACCCGCCGGCTGCCTGCTGTGTTGCCGCAGTACCGGGCTGAGCACCCTCTCCAGACGATGCAGCTGCACTGTCGCGCGGAAGCTGTCCTATTCCTGACACGGTAAAGCCAAGCTGCTGCGAGGGAGAGACGTTCCGTGCCACATAGGTTTGTGCCGTCGTCTCTTCTGTGACGGGGCTGTAGCCTGCGGACGAACCGGCCTCGAACTTCATGCTCTTCGGCATCATGATCGCCACAGTGTCGGTGGGCATGCTGGGGCGCGGAGCTAGTTTCACGCTCCCGTCATAAGGAAGGCGATAACTGATCTGGAACCGTGTCTCACCGGGCCGAATAGGGAAGACGAAGGTGTAGTGATCCGTATCGCCTAAAGGCGTTGGAGATGCCTGTACGGGCATACCTCCCGGAGCCAGGGCCGCCGATCCTTCGATGACCGCTCCATGAGGCAGATAAAACTCGAACGGGTGATCTCCGTACTGGGTCTTCGGGGGCTTGGACTCGTTCTTCACAAAGAAGTTCTCTACAACCCGGAGGACCTTGCCACTCTCGTCCGTCTGGAGCCGCATGACGTCCGCCTCGCTGCTCACGCCTGCCACCTTGGGCGATGCATCATAGACTTCCACTTCCACCGACTGCGTTCCTGGAGGCGCCGGACGGAAGTAATTTGCCTTGTCGTGGGTCACGCGGATCAGATGCATGCCGGAATCCGGCAGCTCGATCGTGAAGTTGCCCTTGGCATCGGTCTTGGTGCGGGTGGATTCCTGCATGCCCTGAGCGAGGCGGATGAGGGTCACTTCGTCGCCTGCTGCGGGCTTATTGTTGGTCTTGTTGGTCACAGTCCCTGTGATGGATTCAGCGAGGGAAAGACCGGAAAATGCAGCGGCGACAGCAACAATCGCCATCAGGCGTCGAACGGAAGAATTTGAGCAGATCACACTTCAAGTCTACGTCAAACAGAGGAACTGGAGATGTGTTCAGGCGCGGCTGCGGCCGCGCATTCCGCTTTCTTCCAGTGTCTCGATCTCAGAGACGACTTGTGCGGCTTCATCTTCCAGAGCCGCTCGCTGTTCCGCATAGTCCTGCTCTGGATACTTGCCTGCAAGATACTCGAAGTTCAAGTCGCGCAGGTTCTCATAGATGACGTCTTTGCGTTCTCGCAGGTAATCGATGCGAGTCTTGTCCGCCTGAAAGAATGGGTTCTTTTCCGGCCAGAAGATGAACGCAAACAAGATGATCGTAAGGGCGATGCAGGCGATAGCTCCCATCAGTACTCCGTCTCCCGGCGAATACGTGCTCGCAGAGCATCGTCACCGCCTGACGCGCCCCCAGGTAAACCGGCGGCGGCAGGATGCGTGGAAGTGCGCTTACGCCAAAGTGTGATCAGGAACCCTGTACCCACCGTCGCAAGCAGGAAGACTGCAAATGGGGCGATCCAGGCAGCGTTATCGAAACCGCCGCGGATAGGTGCGGCGAGCACGGTAGGCCCGTACTTTGCGGAGAACCAGTTCAGAACTGCGGTATCGCCTCCGCCGGAGGCGATCTGCTGGCGCAACTCGCCAATCATACGGTCCGAGTCAGGACAGCCAACGTGATTGCACTCCAGTAGAATCTGGCCGCAACCGCAGACGCAGACCATCTCATGGCCCAGCCTCCCGAAGCGCGTGTTCGCATCGGCAGCGCCCAGAACCACCAGAAACAGAAGACACACTGCTGCACCCTGGCACCATCGTCGAAGTGTCATAAGTTCAAGCATGATGGACCTCTGCTTCAGAGACGGGCAAGGGAACTGCGACCTTCGCAGGAGCCGGAACCCGAGTCATATTGGGCACAAGAGCAAGGAAGGTTCCGAGGACCACGATCAAGACACCGATCCAGATCCAGTTCATCAGCGGATTGATGAAGACCTTGATGATCGGTTTATCCGTATCAGGGTTCTTGCCCTCGTAGATGACATAGAGATCTTCGGCGAGGGTGGAGTGCAGCGCGACCATCGTCGAAGTTGTCTGGCTGGCGTTGTAGAAACGGCGCTCGGGAGCAAGCTGGGTGATCTTCTTCGAGTTCTTGAAGACATCAAGCAAAGCGTATTCCGTGTCGTAGTTGGGATTGCTGTCTTGCGTGAAGCTTTGGCACACCAGACGGTATGGTCCCAATTGCATGCTGTCGCCGAAGCCCATCTCCTGCTCACGAGACTGGTTGAAGGCTCCACCTGCTATGCCGATAAACATGACGACGATGCCGAAGTGAACCACATAACCGCCATAGCGACGGGTATTTCGGCGGACCAGCAGGATCGTTGAGGCAGCCAGGTTTTTGCCGGTCTGGGTTCGAACGACAGCCGCTCCTCGCAGGAACTCGGCTCCAATGGCTGTGATGACTCCGGCGGCCAGTGTGAAGGTGATGAGCGAGAACAGCTCGGCCTGCATATCGTCGCCTGAGTTCCAGGGCCTTACGCCGCAAGCGATTACGACGATGAAGGCGACGGCCATGGCTACAGACGGCAGAATGAAGTTGCGTCTGATGGAGCGCAGGGAGGTCGATCGCCACGCCAACAGGGGACCAATGCCCGTAAGGAAGAGAAGGAAGATCCCGATCGGCAGGTTGACCCGGTTGTAAAACGGCGCACCGACTGTGACTTTGGATCCCTGAACATATTCGCTCAGGACCGGAAACAACGTTCCCCACAGAACGGTGAAACAGGCAGTCAGGAGAATGAGGTTATTGAACAGGAAGCTCGATTCACGGCTGACCAGGGACTCCAGCCTGTTCTCGCTCTTGAGATGGTCTTTTTGCTTGAAGAAGGTGAAGAGACAGACCGCGAAGACAATAAGGATGAAGCCGTAGAACCAGCCTCCGATGGAGGACTGTGCGAAGGCGTGAACGCTGCTCACGATGCCCGAGCGAGTCAGCAGGGTACCCAGAATGGTGAGCAGAAAGGTTGAGAAGATGAGCCAGACGTTCCAGCTCTTCATCATTCCGCGCTTCTCCTGCATCATGACTGAGTGCAGAAAGGCTGTTCCTGTCAGCCACGGCATGAGGCTGGCGTTCTCAACCGGATCCCACCCCCAGTAGCCTCCCCAACCGAGTACGCTATAGGCCCAGTGTGCGCCGAGGAAGATGCCGCAGGTAAGGAATAACCAGGTCACCATGGTCCAGCGGCGGGTGATATGGATCCATTTTTCTCCTGGATACCGCATCATCAGGGCGCCAAGCGCGAAGGCAAATGGAACGGAAAATCCGACGTAGCCGAGATACAGCATGGGCGGATGAATGACCATCTCCGGATACTGCAGGAGAGGATTCAGCCCAAAGCCGTCCTGAGCGACCGGTCCTGGCTGAATGGCAAACGGGGGCGCGGCGAAGTTCAGCAGCAGGAGGAAGAAGACCTGGATCCCCGCCAGGATGGTGGACGCGAACGCAGACAGGCGCACGTCTACCTTGTGGCGTATTCGCAGAACGAAGCCGTACGCACTCAGTAACCACGCCCACAGCAACAGGGACCCTTCCTGGCCGCTCCACAAGGCAGAGAACTTATATGCCGTGTTGAGATCGCGGTTGGTGTGGTGCAGGATGTAGCTGACGGAGTAATCGTTTGTGAAGGCAGCCCAGACCAGCGCAGTTGCGGCACAGCTGAGGGCGAAGAAACTGGCCAGACCGGCGCGACGAGCCGTCTCCCCAAGGCGTCCAGAGCCTTCCCCTCCGGCGATCATTCCGGGTTGCGACCGGGATCTCCATAGAGCGATAGCGCCCATAACCAGCGTATAGGTACTGAGAACGAGGGCGAGAAGTAAGGCAAAGCTGCCGAACTCAGGCATGGGGTGGGTTTGCATGAATTCCTCTCCCCATTGTCTCAAGGCCTTGGGCAATCAAGCAATGAAGAGAGCGGAGATGTAACGTTTATCGCGCAGTTTCAGGCGGACGCCGGGGTGGGGACCTCCTCAAGGCGGCTGCCTGAGTTGGTTGAGCGCATAAGATCCCAGACACATTTCAGTAAAAGGTCCGGTAGGAGAGGCTTGGTTCGGAATTCAACGTTCAAATCCTGATACTCTCCGCAGGCGTCTTCCATTCCACTGATAACCAGCACTGGAAGCTCCGGCATGATGCTGCGGATCTCCCGGACGAACGCACTTCCATTCATTCCCGGCATGATGTGGTCGGTGATGACGAGGTCGATCACGTCAGACTGCTTACTGTTTTGGAGGTGCTCGATCGCCTTGACGGGATGAAGTGCCGCGATAACGGTGTATCCGTTGCGTTCCAGAATGGTTCGCCGAACGGTGGCCTGCAGCGCGTTGTCGTCCACCAAGAGAATCGTGTTCTGATGCATCTGCAACTCCAGGGAGAAACTCAACAAGTAGAGTCAGATTGCATTTCTCCTGAACCAGGAATGCAGGCAATCCGCCCAAAAACGTGATTTACTCCTACTTAATTGCTGCCATGGCAGCGGTACACAATAGTAAAAGTCTAGAGTTTTCGGGTTCTATAAGGTAGGGATGCAGAATCTTATCTTGGGGGTTTCCCCGAATCTACAGTAGCTTACTATTCCTTGAGGTTATTATTCAGGGCGTCTATGAAAAGACGAGACTTTGCTGGACGCATGCAGGATAACAATCTAAAGTTGCCGAAAGAAAGAAAGCCTGCGGAATCTAAGGGTAAGCCGTGACACTGTCCATCATCGACTGGCTGATCATGCTGGTCTATTTCATGTTTGTTCTTGGGATTGGATTTGCGCTCAAGCGCTATATGCGCACCTCCAATGATTTCTTCCTCGCGGGGAGATCCATTCCTGCCTGGGTCTGCGGACTCGCCTTCATCTCAGCGAATCTGGGTGCCCAGGAAGTCATCGGTATGGGTGCATCCGGAGCGAAGTACGGCATCAATACCAGTCACTTCTACTGGATTGGTGCGATTCCGGCGATGGTCTTCGTCGGAATCTTCATGATGCCGTTCTACTACGGCTCCAAAGCCCGCTCGGTTCCTGAATACCTTCGTCTTCGTTTTGATGAGAAGACGCGCGCCATCAATGCGTTTTCCTTTGCAATCATGACGGTGCTGTCCTCGGGAATCTCCATGTACGCGATGGCGCTGCTTATCCAGACCCTGGGACTCTTCCACGGAATCATCCCGGATCCGTACATCTTTCACGTCTCCGTCTTCCTTTCAGCCATCATTGTTCTCGCCTACATCTTCCTTGGTGGCCTGACGAGCGCCATCTACAACGAGGTACTCCAGTTCTTCCTCATCGTCGCTGGCTTCGCTCCTCTGGTGTGGATCGGCTTGCGCAATGTAGGGGGATGGCAGGGCATCAAGCATACATTGCCCGCCACGATGACGCACTCCTGGCGCGGTATGGCGCATGCCAACACCAATACTCTTGGTGTGGAGTGGATCGGTCTCTCGATGGGACTCGGTTTTGTCCTGAGCTTCGGATACTGGTGCACAGATTTTCTTGTGATTCAGCGCGCGATGGCGGCTGATTCAGAAGTCTCAGCCAGACGTGTGCCTTTGATCGCTGCAATCCCCAAGATGTTTTTTCCCTTTTTGGTGATTCTGCCCGGTCTCATCGCAGTCAGCGTCAGTTCTAAGGTAGTTTCGTCGGGGCAAAACCTCTCCGCATCGCAGGCTGTGGTCACGGCTCCAGTAGAGGGAGCCCAGCCCCACGGCATCGTACCTCAAAAGATCAATCCTCTTAACGGGAAGCCGGTACTCGACAACCATGGCCAGCCGGTCTACAACTACGATCTGGCGATTCCGGTCCTGCTCTTGCATTACTTTCCGACCGGAATCCTTGGTCTCGGGCTGACTGCACTTCTTGCCAGCTTTATGTCGGGGATGGCGGGAAACGTGACCGCGTTTAATACGGTCTGGACCTACGATATCTACCAGGCCTACATCAACAAGAAAGCCACAGACGCTCACTATTTATGGATGGGCCGAATGGCTACCATCGGGGGCATTCTTCTCTCCATCGCTGCCGCATACGCGGCAACCAACTTCAACAACATCATGGATGCCTTGCAGTTGGTGTTTTCGTTCGTCAATGCTCCGCTGTTCGCGACCTTTCTGCTTGGGATGTTCTGGAAGCGCACGACCGGTCATGCAGCGTTTGCGGGACTGATCGCAGGAACCCTGGCGGCTCTCCTGCATCACGGACTTAGCATCCCTGCGAATACCGCGGCAGGTATTCACGGTGGCTGGATCGCAATCGTGCATCACTATCCCAGCGATATGGCCCAGAACTTCTGGACGGCGATCTTTGCGTTCTCGGTCAACCTGGTCATCACCGTCGCTGTAAGTCTGGTTACGCGTCCACGCGAAGATCACGAACTCGTGGGCTTGGTTTATTCGCTTACTCCCAAGCCTGTCGAGACTCACCTGGAGTGGTATCAGAAGCCATCCACGTTGGCCTTCGGGGTCCTTGCGATGCTCGTCGTTCTCAACCTCGTCTTTGCATAAGATCGAGAGGACCGTTGTTTTGCATTCTGCTGCAGGAGCTTGATCTATGGGACTCGATATTCGCATTCCGCTGGGGCTGATCTTTCTCGTGATTGGCGGCATTATGACGGGATATGGCCTCATCACGCGCCATTCAGCAATCTACGCCCGATCGCTGGATGTAAACCTGAACCTTGGGTGGGGCCTCATCATGTTTCTCTTCGGACTGGTGATGTACCTCATAGGCCAACGGCAAAAGTGGCAGGATGATCCGGTGAATCCCCGTC
The DNA here is from genome assembly GCF_036877565.1 of Edaphobacter sp. HDX4. Taxonomy (NCBI): domain Bacteria; kingdom Pseudomonadati; phylum Acidobacteriota; class Terriglobia; order Terriglobales; family Acidobacteriaceae; genus Edaphobacter; species Edaphobacter sp. HDX4. The sequence goes on along the minus strand of NZ_JAEDXW010000005.1, from coordinate 74,998 downwards.
CCTGGGAGCGAAAAGCCGGCCGGTAGAATCGATAGCCGCAGGTGCTGATCCGGGAATATGCATTCGCAGATCAGATACCTGATTCCTCGTCTCGAACCTTTCCCACGCATCCGCTTGCGATAATGGAAGCATGAAGCGGCGCATCATCAAGCAATATGAGCTCATTCGCAAGATAGGGACTGGTGGAAGCGGTGTGGTCTTTCTTGCCAATGACACTCTTCTTCAGCGTCCCGTAGTGATCAAGTTGCTGAAGCGTGGCAACCTCACCATCGAACAGATGCGCGCCACCCAACTGCGCGAGGCGCGTCTCGCCTCGGCCATCGACCACCCCAATGTTTGCGCTATCTATGACGTAGGCGAAGCTCCGGCTGAGGCGGGCGAGACTGAAGAAGCATACATCGTGATGCAGTTCATCCCCGGTAAGTCACTCGACAAGATCATCGTCGAGGGAGCCTCGAGCCTGCAGCTGGTGCTCTCTGCAGGAATTCAGATCGCCGATGGTCTCTCCGCGGCGCATTCGCTCGGCATCTTCCATCGCGACCTAAAGCCGGCCAACGTCATGCTCACGGACGGTGGGCTCATCAAGATTCTGGATTTTGGTCTTGCTCGTCGCCTCTCTCTCGACAAGACTGACTTCGACCCATCCGGACCAGCCGATCCCCGCTCGCTTCCGCCCCTTGGGGCAACCTATACAGCTCGAGGCGGCACGATCGCCTATATGGCACCGGAGCAGTTTGTCACTGGCCAGTCGTCGGTCCAGTCCGATCTCTTTGCCCTCGGCCTGATCCTCTACGAGCTGGCGACTGGCAGGCATCCTTTCCATCGGCCGGACGCTCCTGATTTCCAGACGATTCGAGCGACGCAGTTCGCGGATCCGCCGGCGTTGCGCGGAATCAACCCCTCGCTTCCGGTCGAATTAGAGAGCGTCATCCTGCGGTGTCTGGAGAAACAGCCGGCAGCACGCTTTGCTTCGGCTGCAGACATCCGCGAATCGCTGAAGACGGTGATGCGATCGATGCAGCTCGATACCGTTCTGATGCCCGGAGGTGAATCTCTCTCTCTTCACTCTCAGGGACACCGCGCGCTCGAATCCCCGGAAGAGGAGAAACGTACCACCGGCATTCTTTCCATGCTTGCAGAGCGTTTTCGGGAGTCCGGACCCTCATCCAGCAGCAGGGAAACCAACAGTATCGTCGTACTTCCTTTTATCAACTACGGACCTGCTGATGTCGCGCCTTTGTACGGTTATGCCCTGGCGGATGCCATCGCGACCCGCCTGGCGCGAGTGACCTCGCTCGTCGTTCGACCTTCCAGTTCGCTGACAACGATTCCTACTCAGCAGCTCGATCCCCTCAGCGTTGGCAAGAAACTGCTTGTCGATTTCGTTCTGGCGGGCAACTTCCTGCGATCCGAGAAAGGGTTCGATCTCAACTGGCAGATGCTGGACGTCTCCCACCAAAGCGTCCGAGCAGGCGGCTCCATCAATGTGGCATCGTTTGACCTTGTCAGCGTTCAGACGGAGATATGCGACGAGGTGTTCAGCACCTTGCAGGGGGTAGGGGGGCTTCGAACAACAAAGGAAAATCATCGCGCCCCGTCTCTTTCAGAGGACGTTTCAGAAGAGTACCTTCAGGCGCGGGCGCTGCTGTCGTCCTTCATGACACGTACTGGAAGCCGTGACGATCTGGATAGGGCACGGCAGCTATTTGAGTCGGTTACAAAGACGAATGAGAACTATGCTCCTGGATGGTCTGGCCTGGGCATTACGCACCTTCAATACACTCGCCACGGGCTGGGCGGCCAGATGCATCTGCTGGAAGCTCGTCGTGCGTTCGATCGTGCCTTGCAGCTGGATCCAGGCTCTGTGGAAGCGAACCTCTACCGCGTGTACATGCTTTTGTCTCGTGGTGAGAAGGAATCCGCCCGCCACGGCATCGAGCACCTGCTGCATACAGCAGGGAACGATTGGAACGTTCGCATGGTTGCAGGGATCGCGTTGCGCTTCGATGGCATGTATGAAGAGGCGCTGGAGCAGTTTAACGTCTCGCTGCGAATGAACCCATCAAACGCCGCGATGATCTACAACCACCGTGCCCGTGTCTACCAGTATCAAAATCAGCTTGAGCTTGCCGCCGACGAGATTGAGAAGGGATTGACGCTTGAGCCTCGCCAGCCTCTTATCCGGATCTCCAAGGGGTATCAGCAGATGCGCATCGGAGACCTGCCAGCTGCGATCGAGACCCTCGAAAGCGTCGTTCACGATGAGAAATCGGTTCGTATTGTCTTTCCCACCATAGCGCTGTGCTACACCCAGCTGGGAGACCGTGAGAAGGCAGCAACGTTCATCATCGATGAGACGCTTGCAGCGGCTGAAGCCGACAGCGAAATGGCTTATCGACTGGCTACCTACTTTGCCGTCGATGGAGACGAGAGCGAGGCCCTCCACTGGCTGCGTCGTGCAATCTACCTGGGCAACGAAAATTATCCGTGGTTTTCAAAGAACCCAGCATGGAAGCGCCTCTCTGGCCATAATGACTTCGAACGAATCTTGGAAGACCTGAAGAAGAGCTATCGTCGGAATCAGAAAAACTGGAGACGCCTGCTGGCTCAGGCTCGAGATTAGCCGCTGTACGTGCCAAGGAAAGAGCGAGCCGAGGCCCGCTCTTTCTGTCTTCCAAGCCGTTTCCCTATTTGATCGATGCTCTCATGTCTGTAACAACGCCCGCTGTCGCAGGCATCAGCTGGGCTGCATTGACCGGCTTCAGGATGAGGGGAGTCGTCAGGCTGAATACCAGTCGGGAACCTTCCTGGAGTGTCGCTTGCCGCTCCTGCTTGAGCCACATGACCGTGCTGGCTCCTGCTCCGATTCCTGCACCGACAACTGCTCCAACCCCGCCCCCGATCAGAGCTCCCGCTGCGGCTCCGCTACCAGTCGCCAAGGCCGAGACCGCGAGGGTCTCCTTCACGCGGTCTCGACGTTTCAGGGTACCTTCCCTGTCAACGTTGAAGTTATTCAGCGTTGTGTCTATCAACTGCGCGTGGATGACATATTTCGTGCCGTCGGGTAGCGTGACGCTCTCTGGCTCGAGGTGGAGTGAGGCTGCGCCCGAAATGCGGCGGCCCGCATGTACGGATGTCACCCGCCCCTCAAGAATGGAACCGATGGGGATGATCACTCGATCATGATTAGTGATCGGCGCCATGATCTCCGCTGTGAAGGTGGTTCCCGGCTCCGAGGTGGCGGTAGAGATCTGGTCCCGCATCTTCACACGCAACAACGTTCCTTCACTGATCTCCCCCTCGCGCTCCGGCACGCTGGTTACGATCTGCCCGTCCACGTCTTCCTGATGCCTTGCCAGATCGTCTTGAGCCACTTCAGGGTCTTTGGCAGCGGCCTTATCAGGGACGTATGGGCTGTAGATTTCGGTCGCCGATTCAGGCTTGGCTGCGGATGGCTTTTCCTGCGGTACTGGACGCCGTGCTGCTTCGCCGGTCGAGGTTGCAGGCGAAGTGGCTGCATCCCCGTTGTCCGCGTCGATGATGACCGGCTCAGGGTTGGACACTCCAGTCCGCGTGTTCTGAGCTGCCAGCGGAAGTGCGACAGCGACGAGTGCGACAGCAGAAATTCTACGAATCTTCATGCGCTTCCATCCTCCGGGCAGGACACGGCATTTTGTTCACGTTCCCTGGCCCTCACCTCGAGTTTAAGACCTCCAATCCAGGCTTTTGGAAAATCCGGGTGAGGGAATCGAGACTGCTACTACACCGCTGGGCACCTCGCTGATACCGTTTTTGGCCCAGAGCCGTCGTTCGCACGGTCTGCGAAACCCTTGCTAAAATCCAACAGGTGACGTTCAAAGGCTCAAATATCGTGGAGACAATCGGTTTAGCTGGTGGCCGTAGCTTTCCTGTAGACCGCCGTCCCAAGCTGAATGAGCGCCTCGCCCATCGCATCGTCCCCCAATCTTTTGAATCACCTAACGACAGGAGCAACATGACTGAGATCGTCTCGATTCACGCCCGCGAAATTCTCGACTCTCGCGGCAATCCAACCGTCGAAGCTGACGTCATTCTCGATGGTGGCGCTCGTGGACGCGCTGCTGTGCCCAGCGGAGCCTCTACCGGAGAGCACGAGGCCGTAGAACTTCGTGACGGTGATAAGGAACATTATCTGGGTAAGGGTGTTCTCAAAGCGGTTGAGAACGTAGAAAGCATTCTGTCACCTGAACTGACTGGCATGGACGCCTCCAATCAGCGATTGATCGACGCGACCATGATTGCGATTGACGGAACCGAGAACAAGGGCAAGGTCGGCGCAAACGCAATTCTCGCCGTCTCAATGGCCGTCGCCCGTGCCTCCGCGCTCGCTCTCAAGGTTCCTCTCTATCGTTACATTGGCGGAGTCAACGCCTGCCTCCTGCCCACCCCCATGATGAACATCCTTAACGGCGGATCCCATGCTGACTCGAATGTCGATTTTCAAGAGTTCATGGTGATGCCGGTCGGCGCCGAGAGCTTCTCCGACGCACTCCGTTGGGGAACCGAGACCTTTCATACCTTGAAAGGTGTTCTCAAGAAGAAGGGATACAACACGGCTGTCGGCGATGAAGGTGGTTTTGCGCCCAATCTGAAGTCCAACGAAGAGGCTCTCGATCTGATCCTTGAGGCAATCCAGATCGCCGGCTATCAGCCGGGCGAAGACATTGCGATTGCTCTCGACCCCGCATCCAGTGAGTTCTACGACAAAGCGACCGGCAAGTATGTCTTCAAGAAGTCCGACAAGCGCGAACTCAGTTCGGCTGAGATGGCCGCTTACTGGCAGGAATGGACCGAGCGGTATCCCATCATCTCCATCGAGGATGGTCTGGCTGAAGATGACTGGGATGGCTGGCAGATTCTCACCACCGCCATCGGCGACAAGGTGCAGCTTGTAGGCGACGATCTCTTCGTAACGAATACCCGCCGCCTGCAGCAGGGAATCGAACAGAAGATCGCCAACTCGATCCTGATCAAGGTGAATCAGATCGGCACCGTCTCGGAGACGCTTGATGCCATCGAACTCGCCCGGAGATATGGCTATACCTCCATCATCAGTCACCGCTCAGGCGAGACGGAAGATACCTTCATCGCAGACCTTGCTGTCGGAACCGGTGCCGGCCAGATCAAGACCGGATCAGCCTCTCGAACCGACCGCATTGCGAAATATAACCAGTTATTGCGCATCGAGGAAGAATTGGGACAAGCTGCCCAGTTTCTGGGAGTAGAATCCGTCAACTTCGGCGAGTAGGTTGTCCGTTGCTTCTACGCCGGTGTGGAGAGCACCGGCGTACAGTTTTTAACCTTAGATTTAGGCTTGTTCGTAGCCTAGGATGAATTTCCCTTCGAGGTGAGTGCAGAATAGACGAAACAATCCTGTTCCAATCGCCATCCAGGCGGCAGGAGTCTTCTCTTCAATAAGTGAAACTTTAACCTGCGTACTTCGTGAAAGGGGTCATCACGTGCAACTTGGAATGGTAGGACTGGGAAGAATGGGAGCAAACATGGTGCGCAGGCTCATTGCGCACGGTCATGAATGTGTGGTCTATGATCGCTCGCCTGAAGCGGTTTCAGAGCTGGCGAAGACCAAAGGTGTTATTGGCGCTTCCTCGCCCGAGGATCTTCTCAGTAAGCTCGCTCCTCCGCGTCCTGTCTGGTTGATGATTCCTGCCGGCGTGGTGGATCAGTCGATTGCGCAGTTTGTGCCTCACCTTGAGGCCGGCGACATCCTGATCGATGGCGGCAACTCTTATTACATCGATGACATTCGTCGCTCGAAAGAGCTGTTGCCGAAGCAAATTCACTATGTCGACGTTGGAACCAGCGGGGGAGTTTGGGGACTCGATCGCGGCTACTGCATGATGATCGGCGGTGAGGACAAAATCGTCCAGCACCTTGATCCAATCTTTCAGGCGATTGCGCCGGGGACAGGAGATGTGCCGCGCACGCCGGACTTCGACAAGGTAGGCGGCACGGCGGAGCAGGGATATCTGCACTGCGGCGCGAGCGGTGCCGGACACTTCGTCAAGATGGTGCATAACGGAATTGAGTACGGCATGATGGCTGCCTATGCGGAGGGACTCGGCGTCCTCAAAGGAGCAAACATCGGCAAGCACACTGCAGAGATCGATGCGGAGACCACCCCGTTGCGCGACCCGGAGCACTATCAATACGACTTCAATCTGCCAGCAGTCGCAGAGGTGTGGCGGCGCGGTTCTGTCATCGCCTCCTGGCTGCTGGACCTGACGGCCTCGGCGCTGGTCGAGGACCATGAGCTTTCAAAGTTCAGCGGTCGCGTCTCCGATTCAGGCGAGGGAAGATGGACCATAAAGGCTGGAATTGATGAAGGAGTTCCGACGCCGGTTCTCACCACTGCGCTCTACGAGCGGTTCAGCTCGCGCGGATTAGCTGATTTCTCCGATAAGCTTCTTTCTGCGATGCGCTATGAGTTCGGCGGTCACCTCGAAAAGCCATCTGACAAATAACCTCCAACCTGCAAGGAGACATCCTTTTGAGCACGCAAGCTCCCACCGTTCAGCCCATTATTCCCTCCGACGCACTTGTCTTTTTCGGTGCTACCGGCGATCTTGCCTACAAAAAGATCTTCCCCGCGCTGCAGGCAATGACTCGGCGCGGAGATCTCAACGTCCCTGTGATCGGGGTCGCCAAGGCCGGATGGAATCTGGATCAACTGAAGGCGCGTGCTCAGGACTCGCTCGAAAAGCATGGTGGCCTCGACTGTGATGCATGGCAGAAGCTCTCCTCGCTGCTGCGTTACGTGGATGGCGACTATGCAGATGCCGCGACGTTTACGGCTGTTCGCAAGGAGATGGGGGCGGCACAACACCCAGCACACTACCTGGCGATTCCGCCTTCTCTCTTTGAGAAGGTCGTGGAGCAGCTGGTGAGCACCGGTTGCTCCCGAGGCGCCCGCATGATCGTCGAAAAGCCCTTCGGTCATGACCTTGCTTCTGCGCGTCAACTCAATCGGGTGCTGCTTGCTGCGTTTCCTGAATCCCAGATATTTCGCATCGATCACTACCTTGCCAAGGCCCCCGTACACAACATGGTCTCTTTCCGCTTCTCAAATGCATTTCTCGAGCCTCTTTGGAATCGCGACCACATAGAAAGTGTCCAGATCACCATGGCGGAGAACTTCGGCATTCAGGGCCGGGGAGCGTTTTACGACCAGAATGGCGCTATTCGCGATGTGATGGAGAACCATGTCTTCCAGGTCATGTCCAATCTGGCGATGGAGTGCCCGGCGCGGCACGACAGCGAATCGATCCGAGACGAAAAGGTCAAAGTCCTGAAGGCCATCCCAGCGATCGAACCATGTAATGTTCTTCGTGGACAGTTTCTCGGCTATCACGACGAGAATGGTGTAGCTCCGGATTCCACGGTCGAGACCTACGCCGCCATGCGTCTCGAGATCAAGTCCTGGCGATGGGATGGCGTGCCCTTCTACCTGCGTGCGGGGAAGAATCTCCCGACCACCTGTACCGAAGTAATCGCCAAATTGCGCAAGCCGCCTCAAACCAATCTGACCGATCCAGCCCCGCAGAACTATCTTCGTTTTCGAATTCTTCCGGAGATGACGATCGCAATTGCAGTCTCCGTAACGGCACCCGGCGAGAACGGACAACGTTCGCTTATCGAGCTTGAGGCCTGTCGCCATCCCCGGCCAGAGGATATGGAGGCATACGAGCGTGTTCTCTCCGACGCCATGGCCGGTGATTCAACCCTGTTTGCCCGGCAGGACTATGTAGAAGAGGCATGGCGGATCGTCGATCCTATCCTCCACCAGCCGACGCCGGTCTATCCGTACGCGCCGAATACCTGGGGACCAGAGAAGGATGTTCCACCCGATGCACTGGGCCGTGTCACGCCTCCGGGCCGCTGGCAGCTCCCTGTGCCCAGCGCCTGAACCCGCGTCTTCTGGCCTCTCTTTGCCTCACGACCCATCCCCAGCGGGTCGCTGAACGTGCGAATTTAGCCCTGCTGGCTCATAACGTCAGAGATGATCCGCCCAGCGGCGAGCGCACTCGCGTAGATGCTGCTAGAATCTATTAAATCCACTCCTCGGAGAGGCAATGCAGGCAATCTTGGCGCTCGAAGACGGGCGCATCTTTCGCGGCAAAAGTTTTGGCGCACGGGCGGAGTGCTCCGGCGAAGTGGTCTTCAATACATCTTTGACCGGGTATCAGGAGATCTTCACCGATCCCTCCTATGCAGGCCAGATCGTCGTTCTTACCAATCCTCACATCGGCAACTATGGAACAACTCCGCAGGATGCCGAATCGAGGAAACCATACATCGAAGGTCTCGTTACACGTGAGTTTTCTCCTGTCAGCTCGAACTGGCGGTCTACTCAGGTAGCTGACGAGTATCTGGAGCGCTACGGCGTCCCCGTAATCGCTGAGGTCGACACTCGTGCCATCGTCCGTCATCTCCGTGCCAATGGAGTTATGCGCGGTGTGATGGCCAGCGGAGATAATCTCGATGCGGAGGCCATGGTCGCCAAGGCGCGCTCCATCCCCAGGATGGAAGGCACCGATCTGGCGAGTGTCGTCAGCACAAAAGAGCCGTACAAGTGGGATGCGACCGAGCCCAAGAATCAGACTGGCGACCCTCTGCTGAAGTCCGCACTCGCGAACGATCAGACCCTCCATGTGGTCGCCTACGACTTTGGAATCAAAGAAAACATTCTGCGTATGCTGTCGCGCGAGAACATCAATGTCACTGTCGTACCCGCGAAGACTCCGGCCGAAGAAGTTCTCGCGATGAACCCAGATGGAGTCTTCTTCTCCAATGGACCCGGCGATCCCGAGCCACTCGACTACGCCATTGAAAACGTGCAGAAGCTGCAAGGGAAGACGCCGATGTTTGGAATCTGCCTCGGCCATCAGATCTTCGGTCTGGCTCTCGGTGGCAAGACATACAAGTTGAAGTTCGGTCACCACGGCGGGAATCACCCCATCATGAATCACCAGACGGGGAAGGTTGAGATCACCGCACAGAACCACAACTTCAATGTTGACCCCCAGTCTTTACCGGATGCCGTGGAAAAGACGCACACCAATCTCAATGACCAGACGCTTGCAGGGCTCCGTCATAAGACCGACCCCATGTTCAGCGTGCAATATCATCCGGAGGCCAGTCCTGGCCCACATGACTCTCACTACCTCTTCAAGGACTTCCGCAGAATGATGGAAGACTGGAAGAAGTGAATGCACGGACAAGAACGGGCACCCGCGAAGAAGAGAGAACGTTCTCTTTGTGGACCGCTTTCTTTGTTGCTGCATCCTCATTGCTTTGGCTTTCCAGAATTTATACCCGAACCAGATCGAGGCTTTGGTTTGATGATGCATTCATGTTCTATAGATATGCCGAGAATCTCCATAACGGATTTGGGATGAGCTGGAATGCTGCGGGTCAGCATACATTTGGCGAGACAAGCCTTGTATGGGGGGCGGCGGTTTGGCTGCTTACCTTTTTCCCCGGAAATCCAGGGTTCAAACTCCAGTTGTTGAGCAGTATCTGTTCAGGTCTTGCGCTGGTGGCGATTGCATGGACCGTATCCTCACTGGCTCGAAGTAGCTACCTTCGGCACTGGATGAATGTATTGCCCCTTGTAGCGCTCCCTTTACTGGTGGCCCCGGTCTTTTTGGATAATCTTGCAACAGGCATGGAAACGATGTTGGCGATGGCTATGGTCGCAGCTTATGTGGGCGCGCTTTTGCATTGGTTGCAGGGGCGCAGATCGTCGCTCTTGTGCGGCATCGTCGGAATTTTGCTGTTGCTCACTCGTCCTGAGGCAGGGATCGTCGTTGTTCTTTTCCCATGCGCAGCATTTTTGTTATTGAAGACGCAACGTACCGTCCGAGACCTTACATGGTTTTTCGGCAGATTTGTCGTGGGGATTGTAGTAATCGGGGTGTTAACCCGCTTCTATTTCGGAACTGCTTTACCATTGAGTTTTTATATAAAGGGACGGCATTTTTATGAGGGTTACAAGAGGAGTTGGACCCCGGCAACCTCGTTTGTCCAGTTTCTGGCTGCGAGCGGCCTTTATCTCGCAACGATAGTTCTTTGTGTGCGCAGAGAAACCTCGGCGCTCATCTCTGCATTCACCCTTCCGTTACTAGCAGTATCTTTTTACCTCCTGACGGTACTCCAGATCATGGGGTTCTCTGCACGGTATTACCTGCCCTATCTTCCACTGATCGTGATTCCATCATTATTGACACTCGATCTGGCATTGATTCCGAAACCGAGGGAAATGTCTGAATCGGAAGAAAGACCCATACTCCGATTTGCCGGCTTAGCCATCGTTCTGTACCTGGTTGCACAAAATTATCCTTCTTCACTCCTCTATCATCTGGATCGAACGTTCGAGGGGCGAAGATTTGCTTATGAAGAAGCGGACCGCGTCACGCGCGCCAAACGGCCTCTTCCCGAAATCTCCTGGCGGGAAAGCATCTTCATCTTTGGTGATGGACTGGTCCGCGGATTACCGGCGGGAGCTACTCTCGCAAGTTCGGAGGTCGGTTACATCGGAGCGATTGCTCCTCAGGTTCAGTTGATTGACCTGTCAGGTCTAAACGATACAAACATTGCATTGCATGGATTTCGAGTCGAAGATCTGATCCGGCGCCGACCGGACCTTATATGGCTCCCGCATTCCGATTACACGTTTCAACGTGGACAAATGTTTGCCGAGCCTGACTTCCTCAATAAATACATCGTTTTTGATGATGCGCTCCTGTATGGAGTCGCTATCCGAAAGGACAGCCCTTATCGGGTGGTTATCGAGGCAAAATGGAAGCCTTTATGGCAAACGGTCTATCCGGGATATCCGATGGATGACTATATCGTCCAGAGTAGTCGCTGGAGCCGAACGGAACATGAAGTTTTCTAAACAAAATGGAAAGAGTTGAGTGACAAAAGCAGATGCCACGTAGAAACGACATCGCGAAGATTCTTGTGATCGGCTCCGGGCCGATTGTGATCGGACAGTCGGCGGAGTTCGACTACTCAGGCACACAGGCCTGCAAGGCTCTCAAGGCCGAGGGATATGAAGTTGTCCTCGTCAACTCGAACCCGGCTTCGATCATGACGGATCCTGAGGTCGCCGACCGAACTTATATCGAGCCTCTCAATGCCTCCTACCTCGAAGAGGTCATCCGTGCCGAAGCCGAGATGATGGCATCCGGTTCCGGTAAGTTCGCCGTTCTCCCTACGGTGGGCGGACAGACCGCTCTGAACCTCGCTGTCGACCTGGCTGACTCTGGCTTTCTCGAGAGGCACAACGTTGAGTTGATCGGCGCCAAGCTGGAGGCCATCAAAAAGGCTGAGGATCGTCTCCTGTTCAAAGACGCCATGAACAAGATCGGCCTCGATATGCCGAAGTCCCAGCTCGTAAACACCGTGAGTGCCGGGCTAGAGTTCACCACCAAGATCGGGTTCCCCGCGGTCATCCGGCCCAGCTTTACACTCGGCGGCTCCGGCGGAGGTATCGCTTATAACCGGGAAGAGATGACCGAGATACTCTCACGCGGTCTGGATCTCAGCCCGGTCCATGAGTGTCTGATTGAAGAGAGCGTTCTTGGCTGGAAGGAGTATGAGCTTGAGGTAGTTCGCGACCTCAAAGACAACGTCATCATCATCTGCTCCATTGAGAACTTCGATCCGATGGGAGTTCATACCGGCGACTCGATCACGGTCGCTCCGGCACAGACTCTGACCGACCGCGAATATCAGGTCATGCGCGATGCAGCGATTCGCGTCATCCGCGAGATCGGTGTCGAGACCGGTGGCTCGAACGTGCAGTTCGCCGTCAATCCGACGACTGGCCGAATGACAGTAATCGAGATGAATCCGCGTGTCTCGCGCTCCTCCGCCCTGGCATCCAAGGCGACTGGTTTTCCCATTGCGAAGATCGCTGCCCGCCTGGCGGTGGGCTATACGCTCGACGAGATTCAGAACGACATCACCAAGGCCACGCCTGCCTGCTTCGAGCCGACGATCGACTACGTCGTCGTCAAAATTCCGAAGTGGCAGTTCGAGAAGTTTCCCGGGGCTGACGAGACGCTTGGACCGCAGATGAAGTCGGTCGGCGAAGTCATGGCAATTGGGCGCACCTTCAAGGAAGCCATGATGAAGGCTGTGCGTTCTCTTGAAACAGGCAAGCGAGCCACAGCCGATGACATTGAGCCACGCCGCCTGACCCAGCGCCTGGTAACTCCACATCCGGAGCGCCTCGCGTATATCCGTTATGCCTTCGAACGCGGTATGAGCGTCAGGGAAGTGACCCGGACGACGACGATGGATCCCTGGTTCCTGCACCAGATCAAGCAGATCACCGACGAGATCAAGGCCATCGGGACTGCAAGCATCGACGAGGTAACGGCCGACCAGCTCCGCACTGCAAAGCGGATGGGGATCTCAGACGAACGCCTTGCTGCAGTCTGGGGTCTGATCGGCTCCGAAGGAACGGCAAAGGTGCGTGCTCTACGCAAGAAGCTCGGCGTAAATCCGGTCTACAAGCTGGTTGATACCTGTGCTGCCGAGTTCGAGAGCTTTACGCCCTACCTCTACAGCTGCTACGACGAAGAGGACGAGGCCCCGCCGACGTCGAAGAAGAAGATTATGATCCTCGGCAGCGGACCCAACAGAATCGGCCAGGGAATTGAATTTGACTACTGCTGTTGCCATGCAGCCTTTGCTCTGCGCGAGGACGGCTACGAGACCATCATGGTCAACTGCAACCCCGAGACTGTGTCGACTGACTACGATACCAGCGACCGTCTCTACTTCGAGCCCCTGACGCTCGAAGACGTACTCGAAGTCTACGAGCACGAAGCAAGTTCAGGCGCCGAGATCGGCATGATCGTTCAGTTTGGCGGACAGACGCCCCTGAATTTATCGCTTCCGTTGAAGAAGGCCGGTGTTCCCATCATCGGAACCTCTCCGGAATCCATCGATCTGGCGGAAGACCGCAAACGTTTCGGCAAACTGATCGAAGAACTCGAAATTCCTCAACCTCAGGGTGCGATGGCGACCAGCGTAGAAGAGGCTGTTGCCGGTGCGAATCGCGTGGGCTATCCGGTGCTGGTACGACCTTCGTACGTTCTTGGCGGACGCGCTATGGTCATCGCATACGACGATGCGGCGGTGGTGCGCTACATGACGACTGCGATCGAGTATTCGCAGGAGCGCCCGGTTCTGATCGACCACTTCCTGGAAGATGCGACCGAGGTTGATGTTGACGCCCTCTGCGACGGCGAGGATGTGGTCATCGCCGGGATCATGGAGCATATCGAAGAGGCTGGAATTCACTCCGGCGACTCCTCCTGCGTGCTTCCAGCGGTCGACATCGCGGCGGACGTGCTCGAGACTATCCGCGACTACACGCGCAAACTGGCCACGGCACTCTCGGTGCGCGGACTGGTGAATATCCAGTTCGCCATCCAGCGCGGCAAGGTCTACGTGATCGAGGTCAATCCGCGCGCATCGAGGACGGTACCGTACGTCTCGAAGGCAACCGGGATACCGCTCGCCAAGATCGCTTCGCGCATCATGGTGGGCCAGAAGCTCAAGCAGCTCCTTCCCGAGCAGGTCGCGTCGGGCAAGGACCTGGGAACCGGCGCGCACTTCTTCGTCAAGTCTCCGGTCTTTCCCTGGGGCAAGTTCCAGGGGGTCGATCCTGTGCTCGGACCGGAGATGCGGTCGACGGGCGAAGTCATGGGAGTCGCTGATAACTTCGGCGAGGCCTTCGCCAAGGCACAGACTGCAGCCGGGCAGCAGCTTCCGTTGAAGGGAACCGTCTTCATCAGCGTGAACGATCACGATAAGAAGGGTGTCGTAACCCTGGCGCGGCAGTTTGTCGAGATGGGCTTTCATCTGGTAGCGACGCACGGAACCGCGCAGGTTCTCGAGGACGCCGGAATGCAGCTGGAACGCGTTTACAAGGTCAAGGAAGGACGGCCAAACGTCGTCGACCTGATCAAAGGAGGACGGATCCAGTTGATCGTCAATACGCCTCGCGGACAGGACACGTTCTTCGACGAGAAGGCGATCCGGCGGGCTGCAGTCCAGGCCCGGATACCGACTATCACAACGCTTGCTGCTGCGCGCGCTGCCGCAGAAGGAATCAGTTCGCTGCAAAGCGGCGACCTCAGCGTCTATGCGCTCCAGGCGCTGCACGCCGGGCGCTAGGAAAGGATCGATCGACCATGCTGATGGAAGGTCTTCATCTGCCCCTGACAACTCCGTTCTATCCCGATGGGCGGCTGAATCTTCGGAAGCTGGAACACAACGTCGGCCGCTACTCGAGAACTCCGGCCGCTGGAATGGCCGTGCTGGCGGAGACGGGCGAAGCGGCATTGTTGTCGGACAGCGAAACTCGCGAGACGATGGAAACGGCGATTCGCGCGGCTGCGGACAGCAAGGTGATGACCGCCGGAGTCTCGCGCGGGAGTGTTGCCGGGACGCTGGAGCTGGCAGAGTTTGCGGCTTCGGTCGGCTACGATGCAATTCTGGTCAAGCGGCCTGCGTCTTTGCGGGAGAACCAGCCCAGGGAGATCCTGACGTTTTTCCAGGCGCTAGCCGATCGCTCGCCGCTTCCGGTTCTTCTTTATTCGACTGGATCCGCCGGCCTTCCGCTCGAACTGGCCGGAGAGCTGGCCTCGCATCCAGGTGTGATCGGTCTCGTAGAGGAGACGGTATCTCAGGACCGGATCGCGCGAATCCTGGAGCTGACCTCTTCGGTGCGCCGGGAGGTCACGGTCACGACCGTCTTTGCTGCGGTGACCGGACGCATGCGGTCCATGAAGAACGATGGGGCGGCGACGTTCGTCTCGGCGGAGAGCCTGGGCGGCGGCGCAGCTGTGGCGACGGCGGCTCCGAAGCCTGCTATCAAGACACGGACGAAGACAATCGGATTCCAGGTGATCGCAGCCAGCACGGCGAACGGTCTGACCGGTCTGCGCTCCGGGGCATCGGGGTTGATGCCGGGGTTCGCTGCGGCTGCTCCTCAGGGCTGCTACGAGGTCTACGCGGCCTGGAAGGACGACGACCAGCCGCTCGCCGATGAAAAGCAGGCGCGCCTAGCGCCTGCGGTTGCGTTGGTGGAAGAGGAGCTTGGAGTTCCGGGAATCCGGTACGGTTGCGACCTGAACGGATACTTTGGCGGCCGTCCACGTCTGCCCCTGCTGTCCCTGACGGCGGAGCAGCGGCAAGAGGTGGAGAGGGTGATGGCCGGGATTCGCAACTGACCTCCCCCCGTACACTTTTTGCGCAAAATCTTCTAATGATGAGACTTAGTTCCGGACCTCCGTGTTTGGAGATGTGACGCTGTGAAGATCAGAGCAGTTCTCGTCGCTCTCGGTCCCTACATTTAGGATAGCTGCCGGAGAAGGGTGAATCGGCATTTCTATCCAGCTGAAAACAATAGTTTTGCGCGGCAAGTGACTTGACAGGGTCTTCTGACGATTCCAGCCAGAAGGAGAAACCCTTCCTTGAGGAACGACCGAGCAGAAATCAACCCATAGAATGGTTTAGTGAGAGACGATTTACCTTTGAAAAGAGACGTGTTGCTTCGGGTGACGGAGCGCCGCGGGATTTACTACGGCTGGGTGGTTTTGCTGGCCGGCACGGTTGGCATCATCATGAGCGTGCCCGGTCAGACCATGGGTGTCAGCATCTATACGGACTCGCTGCTGTCGAGTCTGCACCTGACCCGGGTCGAACTGAGCATGGCTTATATGCTGGGCACGTTCGGATCGGCTATGCTGCTGCCGTTTGTGGGACGCCTTCTGGATTCCGTCGGGTCAAGAGTAGTTGCGGTCGTTGCCGCAGTGGGGCTTGCCTTCTGGCTCCTGTTTCTTTCCGCCAGTCCGTCTATCAGCCGTGCGCTGTCCTCGGCCACACATCTTTCGGCGGAGTGGAGCGGAGCGCTGGTCGCGTTTGTCGGCTTCCTGGGGATCCGGCATTTCGGGCAGGGCGAGCTTACGATCGCCTCCCGAACGATGATGGGACGGTGGTTTGAGAGGCGCCGAGGCCTGGTGCTGGGGATCAGCGGCCTGTTCGTCGCGTTCGGGTTTGGGGTGGCACCGCTTGTTGTCAACCGGTTGATCCTGCGTTTCGGCTGGCAGAGGTCTCTCACGGTCCTGGCTGCCGGGTCGTTCATCATGGCGGTGTTTGCATGGATCACCTTTCGCAAATCGCCGGAGGCCTGCGGGCTGGTCATCGATGGCAAAAGGTCACAAATTGCCGCAAAGGACAATGCAGAGGAGCAGCAGCAGTATTCCTTTACGGCGCAGCAGGCGAAGAAGACGATTACGTTCTGGGCATTCAATCTTGGGATGGCGGCGCAGGCGATGCTGTTTACGGCGATTACATTCCATATGGAACGAATCGCCCAGCTGAACCACATGAGCAATGCCAAAGCGTTCAGTGTCTTTTTGCCGGTCGCAATCGTTTCGACCTCAGCGGACCTGCTGGGAGGTGCGATCAGCGACTGGATTCCTCTGAAATACCTGCTCGCCGTGATGCAGCTCGGGATATGTATCGGCCTGCTGGGTGTCCGGTCCTATGGAACGACGCAGGGATTTCTACTGACGGCTCTTGGCTTCGGAATGGGGAATGGCCTGTTTTCGCTGCTTTCGAGCGCCGCATGGCCGAAGCTGTTTGGCAGAGAGCACCTGGGGGCGATCTCCGGAGTCAATATGAGCTGGATTGTTGCGGGCAGCGCCGTGGGACCGTATCTGTTCAGCCTGGGAGACTCTGCGACAGGGGACTACAGGATGATTCTGGTGGGGAGCATGATTCTACCCGTTGGAATCCTGATTACCTCGTTGTTCGCAAACCAACCCTTGCGTGACAAGACGAGACCTGGAGTTTTAGCAGGGGATTAGTGCCTGGGAACGACGGTGACGCCCATGCCGCTTAGCTTGCTGCGCGCCTGCATGGCTTCAGGGGAGTTGGGGAAGCGCTGAATCAGGGCGCGGAGCTCGCGGACGCCTGCATCGTTCTGCTTGAGGGCGAGAAGAGCCTGGCCCTTGTGGAGATGGGAGACGGGCACCTTATTGCTGTCGCCATACTGCTCGATGACGCGGTCATAGCTCTTGATGGCGTCCTCGTAGTGTCCGGCGCGATAGGCGATCTCGCCCTGGTAGTAGGAGGCGTTTCCTGCAAGGGGGTGGTCGGGATAGGACTTGATGACGTCTCCGAACTCGGAGGAGGCGAGCTGGTACTTCGCCCCCATGTAGTCGCCGAGGGCGGTTTTATACAGGTCGTCTACTGGGGGCGCGGCGGGAGCGGCTGTGGGCTGAGGCGCCGGAACTACCTCCGACATGGGAGTTCCGGCTGCGGGTTTTCCCCGGCGCACCGGAGCTGGCGTGGTTGCAGCGGGAGGAGGCGTGCTGGCCGGTGGCGCAGCGTTATCTGCCGGGATTCCGCCGCCCGTTGCCGGTGGGAGGTTCGCGTTCATGGTCTGCTGCTGGCTCTGGATGTCCTGGGCGATCTTTTCCAGGCGTCCCATGCGAGCCTTTAGCTCATCGAGGGAGTCATTGAGCGCCTGAATCTGCCCGGAGACCTGATCGACCTTGGTGTCCTGATTCTGCTGACGGTTCTGTAGCTGCTTCTGCAGCGAATCGATGTTGAGGGACATGCGATTGACCGAGTCAGCGCTTTGCTGAACGAGGTCCTTCATCACGCCCATACGCTCATCGTTGGACTGCTGCAGACGGGCGACGGCGTCCTGGAGCTGTTGTACCTGGGTCTGAAGCTGAACGATCTCCTTGCTGACCGCGAAGGCGGGAGATGCGGGAAGGAGAAGCGATGCAGCGAAGACCGCGCAGGCCATCGAGACCGAACGTCTGAAGATGGGGATTGAGATATTCATGGCGGCTTTCCGGCTTTTCTTTATTCAGAGTGCTGTTGAGGTTGAGTGGAGAGTGTCCGCGATCGATTGATTCGCGAAGGTTGAGAGGCTGGTTCGAGCTTCGCCCGAATGTCCCACCTTAGCGACGATGAAACTGTCGCGAAGATGGGGCACCCGGGCGGTTGCGTCCAGCTGCGGGTTAGCGATCGAGCGAGAACTGAGCGCGTCGGTTCTGCTGCCAGCAGCTCTCATTCTCCTCGGTGCAGAACTGCTTCTCTTTGCCATAGCTGATGACGCGGATGCGCGAAGCGGCTACACCGGCGTTGACCAGAGCCGTCTTGGCGGCGTTGGCGCGATTTTCGCCAAGGGCAAGGTTGTACTCTGCCGAACCTCGGTCGTCGCAGTAGCCGCCGATAACGATCTTGATGGCAGGGTGCGAGTTGAGATAGGAAGCGGCCGTCTGGGCAGAGCTCTGCGCGTCGGGACGGAGATCGTAACTGTCGTAGTCGAAGAAGACGTCCTTCACGTTCTGATGGAAGGCAGCTTCCGAACCCATGTCGCCTTCGCCGTTGCCAGCGGAGGGCGCCTGAGGAACGCGGACGGTGACGCGGACGTTCGCCTCAGTTGATCCGCCGTCGCCCTTGGCGGTCAGGTGGAAGTCGGTCGAGGTGGAGGGGGATACGGTCTGAGTTCCGTTGGCCGGGACCTCTCCAATGCCGTCGATGGTGACGGAGGTGGCATTGGTGGTGCGCCAGTTCAGCACCACGGACTGGCCAACGTCGATGGCGGCGGGGTCGGCGGTGAGGGTAGCCGTGGGTGCGGGAGCGGAGACGGGTGCGGGGCCGAGGGTTGCCGGATTCACCGCCTTGTCCTTTTTGTGGCAGCCAGTGACGGCGCTAAGGGCGGCCACGATTGCAGCCATAACCAGAGCCTTGCGGTAATTTGCGGGCGATACGTTCATTTTGGAGATTTCTCCTGCTCTTTCTTTTCTCGATCGGATGAAACTAAGGGTTTCAGGTTATCTGCGAGCACTGCAATGAAATTCTCTCGCAGGGATGCCGCTCAACTACTTCCAGCTCCAGTTTGGCATGTCGGCGCCTGGGCCAGTCAGGTTACGACGGCCTGTGCCGTCGGCCAACATACTGACGATGCGTGTGCTGGAGGCACGACCGTCAGGGGAGTTCGCAAAGACAAGGTGACGACCGTCGGGAGACCAGGACGGAAAGTCGCAACGGCCGATGTCGTGGGTCACCTGAATCCACCGCTTGGTGGCGACCTCCATGACGTAGATGTCCTGTCCGCCGGGCGCTCCGGGGCCGTACTTGCGGTCCCAGGCGAAGGCGATGAACTGGCCGTTGGGGGACCAGGAAGGAGAGGTGGCATATCCACCGTCGGTCAGCCGGGTTACGGCGGAACCATCAGCGTCCATGATGTAGAGCTGCGGCAGGTGGGTGCGACCGCTGATCCAGGCGATCTGCGAGCCGGTCTTGGGATTGAATACCGGGGAGACGTCGGGTCCGCGGAAGCTGGTGACGCGTCGCGCGGCTCCTCCGTTGGAGTCGGCAATGTAGATCTCGGGATCGCCGGTGCGGGACGAGGAGAAGGCGATGTCATGGCCGTTGGGCGACCAGGCAGGGGAGAGGTTGGTTCCGCCACCACCTGGAAAGCTGACCATGCGGTTGAGAAGGAGCGAGTACATCCGGATCTGGAAGCCCTCGCGGCCAAGTGAGGAGAAGGCGACACGGCTGTTGTCGGGCGAGACGCGAGGAGAGATGGAGATGGCGCCGAGGTGGGTGATGGCGTGCTGATTGGCGCCGTCGTAGTCCATCGCCCAGATCTCTTTGTTTCCGCCCGCGACCCTGACGTAGTAGACCTTGGTTTCGGCGATGCCGGGGACGCCTCCACCGAGGCGGAAGATGATCTCGTCGGCGAAGCGGTGCGCTACCTGGCGCGCCATCTCCTCATTCGCCTCTTCGTTGTACTGCTTGGAGAGGACCTGGGGGAACTGGGTGTTCTTGGCGTCGAAGAGAAAACCGTTGACGGTGATGCGGCCGCCGGAGCTGGCGAAGGCACCAAAGGCGACCATGGCGGCGTTGGTGGGTGCGGCGGACCATTGCGCGAGATTCATCTCTGCGGGAGCTCCGGGCGTGGCCTGCGGGAGAAGGCTCTTGGAGACGACGTCGAAGATTCCCGCGTTGGAGAGATCGTTAAAGAGGGTGGTGTCAAAGGTCTGCTTGAGCGAGGCGCCTTGGGGATCGGAGGATGTGGGCTTGAAGTCGGCTACGGCGATCCGGATGTTGGAGACGCCGGCCGAGGTCTCGGTCTTGAACCAGTCCTGCGCCCGAACTGCCGGCGAGGAGAGCAGCACGAAGAGTGCGAGAAGGGCCGTGGGCCGCAGAAGGATTTGTGCCAGAGAACGAGCGGGACGATATTTCATCTCTTTTATCGTAGACGCAAAGAGGGTACGGACGGTTATTTTGATGTGCCGCGAGCGAACCAAAATTTGTACGGCCAGGTATTTCTGCTATTTACCGGTCGAGTCTTTCGCCTTAATGGACCAAAGAATGCTGCGGCGGATGAGGTTGTAGAGGATGGGGTTGCTGTAATCCTCTTTGCGATGGCCGAGCGCGAGGTAGATCTCGCGGCTGCCGTCGAAGGTGTGGAACCACGCCAAGGGAAGCGGGTTGCGGTAGGTCTCCGGGTTGGTCCGCATCTTTTCGAGGCCGGCGAGCTTTGTGCGATCGGTGGTCAGGAAGGGATGGATGTCCGGGCCGAGGTGGTCGGTGAAGTAACACTCGTCGGTCCAGGAGAGGTCGGAGGCGAGACCTTTTGCGGCAGGGAAGGCGGGATCGGCTACGTGGATGGTAAAGGTCTGGAGACGTGGGTGCTCGACGAACTTTCCTCCAACGACCTGCCAGAAGTATGGCCACGAACGCTCTGAACCAGAGGCAGAGTGAATTGCGACGAAGCCGTGGTGGGACTGAATGTATTGCTTGAATGCGGCGCGCTGCTGATCGGTGGTGAAGGCTTCGTTGTTGCTGTTCGCGAAGACGATGGCGGCGTACTGGCTCAGGTTTTTCTCCGTGAAGACTTCGGGTGAGTCGGAGGAGTCGACGGCAAAGTGGCTCTCCGCACCCATCTTTCGGATGGCTTCGACGCTAGTCGCGATGTTGTCGTGAACGTAGCCCTTGCCGTCCGGGGTGTAGCTGCGGGTGTAGACGAGAACCTTGGGTTGCGCCGCAAGAGCGATGTGAGTGAGGCCGAGGGCAAGGAGAAGAGCGGCGAGCGCGGGGAATCTGGACACCAGAGCATTATGCGCGAATCAGCAGCGCGCGGGATGATTTGAGGCAGGTGTTCGTGGCCGGAGCTGAGGGTCAGTGTAAGCTTCTCCGTGTCATGGCGATCAATCGACGGGATCTCTTGAAGATGGCCGCGGCCACAACGGCGTGCGGTATGACTGCTCCGAGGATGCGGGCAGAGGCGCAGGTAGAGAAGGCGACGCGGGGGATGGCTGCGCCGAAGATCAAGGACATCAGCGTGATCGAGTGCGAGCCTGCCGGTTCGCGGCTGACAGTGGTGAAGATCACGACGGACCAGGATGGTCTGTACGGTTACGGATGCGGGACTTTCACGCAGAGAGCGGATCTGGTGAAACCGGCGGTCGAGAGATATCTAAAGCCACTGTTGATGGGGAAGACAACGGACCGGATCGAGGACATCTGGTGGACCTGCTATGACAGCTCGTACTGGAAGAACGGGCCGGTGCTGAACAACGCGATTAGCGGCATCGATGAGGCGCTGTGGGATATCAAGGGGCGCCAGGCAGGTATGCCGGTGTATCAGCTGCTGGGAGGCAAGGTACGCGAGGCGGTGGATACGTATGCACACGCCGATGGCGCGGAAGATGCTGATGTGGTGGCCTCGGCGAAGCGGTATTTCGGTGACGGGTTTCGCAATGTGCGGGTTCAGATCGGCGTGCCCGGGATGGCGGGTTACGGATCGAGGAGCGGGGGGCAGACGAACTACAAGGCGCTGCACGACAAGCCGTTCTTCGAGCCTGCCGTGTACATGCGGCGCGCTCTGAAGATGCTCGAGACATGCCGGGTGGAACTGGGTGACGAGGTGAACCTGCTGCATGACGTGCACGAACGCCTGTCCCCGAACCAGGCGGTCGAGTTCTGCAAAGAGGCAGAGAGGTTCCACATGTTTTTCGTGGAGGATCCGCTGTCTCCGGAGGATATTGCGTACTTCAGGCAGATTCGCGACAACTGCACGACGCCGATTGCGATGGGGGAGCTGTTCAACTCGCCGCACGAGTGGAGACCGCTCATTGAGGGCAGGCTGATTGACTATATCCGCTGCCATCTGTCGCAGATGGGCGGCCTGACTCCGGCGCATAAGGTCGCGATTTTGGCGGAAAACTTCGGGGTAAAGACGGCCTGGCATGGACCGGGGGATGTCTCGCCTGTGGGGCACATGGCGCAGATTACGCTCGATATCGTCAGCTCAAACTTCGGCATTCAGGAGTACACGTCGTTCAATGAACGGACGAAGCAGATCTTTCATGGATGCCCGGAGATGAGGGATGGATATTTCTGGGTGAATGAGGCCCCGGGATGGGGAATCGAGATCGATGAGAAGGAGGCCGCAAAGGCTCCATTTACTCCCAGCAAGAATGGATTGAACGGAGGATGGGGCGAGATTAGGCGGCTGGATGGAACTGTGATCAAGCAGTAGGGGTTCTTTGGAGGGCTACGCTCCGGCCGATGATTGTTTGCGGTATTGCTCCGATGGAGAAAGCGGAGGCTGGTGAGGGGAACCGCAGATCCTTCGACTGCGCCAATGGCGATGAGGCCGCCGTTGGCTTCGCTCAGGATGACAATTCTTTGGGGGGGGTGGCGTTTTGCTCGAGAGCTATTATCCAGGCCCTCAGGGCTGAGTGTTGAAGCTCAAGGCTGATTGTTGAGGCTCAAGGCTGATCGTTGATGCTCAAGGCTGGGTGTAGTGGAAGGTGTATTCGACGGTGATGTGGTCTCCGGCGGGGAGGGGGCCGAAGCCTTCGACGCGCTGCACGGCGCGGAGGGCGGACTGGTCGAGGGAGGGAGAGCCGCTGCGGGTCTCGAGGCGAGGATTGGAGGGCGCGCCTGCACGATCGATGTCGAAGAGGACAGTGACGCTCTTGCCCACGGAGGCGCGAGGGTCGGCCTCCTGGGTGTACCAATTCTGGGCGACGGTACGGTTGACGATATTGACGTAGTAAGCGAAGCGGCTGCCGAAGGTGCGATCCTGCACCATGGCGGAGGCGGTGCCATTCTTAAGTTCTAGGGTCGACTGCGGAATGCGGATACCTGCGGTCTCGCCGGTGGCTGCCTTGGTGGGTTGGGGCGGCGTGGGCTGCGGATGTTTGGGAGGCGCAGGCGTGGGCTTCTCCGCGACTTTGGGCGGCTTGGCCTTCTCGGGCAGCGTTACTTCGTGGGGCTCAGGTGGCGGCTCTGTCTTCTCGGGAGAGATGAGCGGAGCGGGGCTGGGATTCTCGGAGGTCAGAACGCCGGTGTCCAGCTCGCGCTGTTTTGGTGGAAGAGGAAGCGAGGAGACCATGGTTGCCTGAATCGCTCCAGCATTCGCGGCATTTTCCCCCCAGTTATGGCCGCGATTATGAAAGTAGGCGAGTGCCGCAATGGCCACGGCGATGAAGAGATGGAGCGCAAGCGAACCAACGAAGTTCTTCCGCAGATTGTCGTCTGCGAACTGCTCGTCGGGATTCCAGCTGATGTCTGCCATGTTCCGTAAGTAAGTTGCTGAGGGTTATTTCTCGAGCGGCCGGGTCACGATACTGATGTTCGTGATCCCTGCCTGCTTTACTGCATCCATGACAGAGGCGAAGGCGCCAAAGGGAACTCGTTCGTCCGCGCGAAGATAGATGACGCGTTTGGCAGGATCACCTTTCCCCGTGGTGCGCAGGCGCGCTGGAAGCTCGTTGACGTTGATGGGCTTGTCCTGAAGGAAGACGTTCTGCTCGCGATCGATGGTGACGACCATACGATCTTCCGTCACCTGGGCGACGGTGCGGGTGCGCGGGATGGCCACATCGATGCCGGACTGCAGCACGGGCGCAGTGAGCATGAAGATAAGCAGGAGCACGAGAACGACATCCACCAGTGGAGTGATGTTGATCTCTGCAAGTGCTGTCTGGGTCCTTCCCTTTGCGCTGAAAGCCATGACTAGAACGTCCTCCGGCGAGGCGCTTCTTCAACTGGCGCATAGGTGGGAGCGGGCGGCTGAGGCGGCTGTGTGGGCGTAACCATGGCGGAGTTCTCGATGGCGTTGAGAAGCTCGCGACCGAAGTCGTCCATGCGCGCTCCCTGCTCACGGAGCCGGGCGGTGAGCTGGTTGTAGCCGACGACAGCCGGGATAGCGACGACGAGACCGGCAGCTGTCGTGATGAGAGCTTCGGAGATGCCGGGCGCTACAGCGCGCAGGGTAGCGGCGCCTGCGGTACCGAGGCCGTGAAAGGCGTCGATGATGCCCCAGACGGTTCCAAAGAGGCCGATGAACGGCGCGATGGCTGCGATGGTGGCGAGCCAGGTCATCCTCGATTCCATCAGGGTGAGGGACTCGCTGGATGCAGTTGCAGCGGCGCGTTCGAGAGCGATGGGGTTGCGGGGAAGACCTCGGCCGCCGTTCTGCCGCTGGTATTCATCGTGGATCTCGTTGAAGACCGAGACGAGAGGACTGGGGCGGAATTGCTCTGCGACCGTAGCGATTTCGCTGAGACGGCTGGACTTGCGGAAGGCGCGGAGGAAGCGCTTGCTCTGCTTGTCGGCTTTGCCCAGGCTTGACCACTTGGAAAGCATGATGGCCCAGGAGAAGATGCTGGCCAACAGGAGAAGCACCAGCACTGTAAATGCAACGGGGCCGCTGTTGTGAATCATCTCGCCAATGGCGCTGGAACTTGCTGCATTGGCTGGAGGCAGGGATGCTGCGTCTTCCTGGAGGAAGTGAAGGGCGAGGGCTAGGGTCCAAACCATAGTTATCTGTCCACCAGAGGGTAGTGTAAATCGTTCGACGTTGCCCGGGGCCGAAGGTGTTCTTTTTGCGATACCCCCACAAGGGAAGAGAAGAGCGTGATTTTGCAAGAAATACACAGCAGAGAGTGCTGCGCTAGGAGGATTGCGGGGGCATGTCGCAGACAATGCTCCATGAAAGAATGAGACCAGAGGATCTTCGCGGTTGAACACTCCCGTCGGTATTTACGTCTCGATACCCTTTTGCAAGGCCAAGTGCAGCTTCTGCAACTTCGCTTCGGACGTGTTTGGTTCCGAGAGGATGGACAGCTACATAGACCGTCTGTGCCGCGAGATTGTAAGTGCTCGGCACGAAGCGCAGCGCACGGGCGCGGTGCTGGAAGCGTCGGCGGACTCGGTGTACTTCGGAGGAGGGACGCCGAGTTTGCTATCCCCGGATCAGTTCCGGCGAATCTTTACCGCTTTGCGAGGTGAGTTCCATATCTCGCAGGAAGCAGAGATTACAGTTGAGTGCGCTCCGGGACAGTTGAGTTCGGAGACGCTTGAAGCGCTTCAGCGAGAGGGAATGAATCGTGTGAGCCTGGGCGTGCAGTCGTTTGTGGATCGCGAGGCGAGGACCGTCGGCAGGCTGCATACCGGGCCGGAGTGCGAGGCGGAGATCGCTCGTCTGCAGGCAGCAGGTGTTTCAAAGACAGGACTGGACCTGATTGTCGGCTTGCCTCATCAGACGGAGGCAAGCTGGAGAGAGTCAGTAGACCGTGCGCTGGAGAGCGGCGTCGGTCACATCAGCGTGTACATGCTTGAGGTGGATGAGGACTCCCGTCTTGGCCGCGAGGCTCTCGCTGGCGGGGTCCGCTATGGTGCAGGCGATCTGCCGCATGAGGACGATGTTGCCGAGTGGTATGAGATGGGATGCGAACTCCTGCAAAAGGCGGGGACCGGGCAGTATGAGATCTCGAATTTTGCGAGGGATGGAGAGAGATCGCTCCACAACATGAAGTATTGGAGGCGGCTCCCCTATATAGGTTTTGGTCTGGACGCCCACTCCATGCTGCTGTCGGAGAATGGATCGGTGCGGTTTCAGAATCCGGACGGGATGAATGTCTACATGAACGATCCAACGGGCCCGTTTCCGATGGTTGGAGTCGAGGCTCAGGAGCGACCAGTAGAGCGGGTGAGCCGCGAGGCCGCATTTGAAGAGTCGATCTTCCTGGGACTGCGACTGAATGCGGGAGTGCGACTGACAGACTTACGAGAGAGCTTTGGCGTGGAGATGGTTGAGTCGCTTATGCCGTCGATGGCGGAAGTATGCGAGGCCGGACTGCTGACGATGGATGAGGAGCGGATCAGGCTGACGGCCAAGGGACGACTTGCCTCAAACGAGGTGTTCAGCAGATTGCTGGTTGCTGCCGCGGTCTGAGCAAGAGTTTGCAATACATGGAGACATGAAAGAATGATCGATCTGCGAAGCGATACGGTAACCCGCCCCACACAGGCCATGCGCGAGGCGATGGCGTCGGCGGAGGTAGGGGATGACGTCTACGGCGAGGATCCCACGGTCAACCGACTGGAGAAGGAGGCGGCTGCGGTTCTGAAGCGGGAGGCGGCGATCTTTGTTCCGACGGGAACCATGGGGAACCAGATCGCGATCCGCCTGCATACGGAGCATGGACAGGAGGTCATCTGTGAGGCGCGGTCGCACGTGCTTGACTGGGAGATGGCGACGATGGCGTCCTTTTCGGGGTGCCAGCCGCGCACGGTTGAGGGCGACCGCGGTGTTCTGACATGGCCGAAGATCCGGCGGGCGATCGGCCCGAAGATCTATTACCGCCAGCCGACGGGCCTGATCTGCATTGAGAACACCCACAATATGGCAGGGGGAACGGTGACCTCGCTGGAGGTGCTGGAGGAGATTTGGAGTGGAGCCCGGCAGGCAGGACTACCGCTGCACCTGGACGGGGCCAGAATCTTCAACGCCGCGACGGCACTTGGGGTGGATGTAGCAGCGTTGACTGCGGGATTCGATACGGTGATGTTCTGCCTCTCGAAGGGTCTGGGAGCCCCGGTGGGTTCGATGCTGGTGGGCAGTGCAAAAGCGATAGAACGAGCGAGGATCTTCCGGAAGGCGCTGGGCGGAGGGATGCGTCAGGCGGGTGTGCTGGCGGCGGCGGGGCTGATCGCGCTGCAGGAGATGAGCAAGCGCCTCGCAGACGACCATGCCAATGCACGGCTGCTGGCCGAGGCGGTGGCGAATGAGGCAAGCGCAGAGATCGATCTGCAGGATGTGCAGACCAATATCGTGATCTTCAGTCTTAGGGGCGAGGGGGATGCTGTCGCATTCTGCGCCGGATTGAAGCAGAGAGGCGTGCTGGCCAGTGCGATTGGGCCGCACAGCGTGAGGTTTGTCACGCACTACGATGTCAGTCGCGAGAGATGCGAAGAAGCATCCGCAATTGTGAGAGAGCAGTTGAAGGCGCTCTAAACCGTTTGCGGGAGTGAGGCGGAACTGATCACGGGTTTCTCAGGGATGAACAGGCTCACGGTAGTGCCGCGCCTGGAGTCTCCGTCATCGCTGGTGATATCGATAGAACCACCGTGCTTGTTGATGATTCCCCGACTCACCCATAGACCGAGACCGGTTCCGCGCTCTCCTTTGGTGGTGAAGAAGGGTTGAAACAGATGGGAGCGGGCCTCTTCGGGGATTCCAGCGCCGTTGTCATGAATGACCACGAGGGCGCCACCGGATGCACCGGGAGTTGCGTTCATTTCGCGGGCTTCGACACGGATCTTGCCGCCCGGGCTGCAGGCCTCGGCCGCATTCGCGATGAGATTGGTGAAGACCTGGCGGAGTTCGGCAGGGAAGGCGTTCACCATGACCGCATTGGGAAGTTGCGTCTCGACGGTGACGTTGAGTTCATGCAGGCGGTGCTCCATGAGGAGCAGGATGTCCTGAAGGCTCTCTTTGAGGTCGACGGGGACGGGAGCGCGCGACTCACGATAGAGTCCGAGCATGGCGCGGCTGATCTGGGTGACCCGGGCCAGCTCGCTTTCGGCCATCTCGATGAACTGCTTCGACTCTTCCTCGGTGACGCCGTTGCGCATAAGGTAGAGCAGATTGGAGACGGCGTCGAGAGGATTGTGGATCTCGTGCGCGATGGTCGCGGCGAGGCGGCCGGCAACGGCGAGCTTCTCGTTGGCAAGAAGGCTCTCCTGGGTCCGGCGCTCCATGGTGATGTCGCGGAAGACAAGAACGATGCCGATGATCTCTCCGGTCTGGTCACGGATGGGAGCGCCGCTGTCGGTGACGAGGATGCGGGTGCCATCCTTGCGGACAAGCGCTGTGTCGTACGCAACTCCCACGACGGTGCGCAGTCGCTTGACCTTCGCGACGGGCGTCTCAACCGTCTCGCCGGTGCTCTGGTTCACGATGTGGAAGACATCTTCGAGGAGACGGTTGGAGGCTTCTTCCTGGGTCCAGCCGGTGAGTTCGCTGGCGACGGGATTCATCATCTGAATCCGCCCATCGGCATCGCAGGTGATGACGCCGTCGCCGATGGATGTCAGTGTGGTGCGCAAGCGTTGTTCGGACTGAAAGAGCTCTTCCGCACGCCGGCTGAGAACCTCGAGAGAGGTCCGATAGGCGGAAGAGACGCCTTTGAGGCGTCCCCGGGTGAAAAGGCCGATGAGAAATCCCATACCCAGAGCAACGACGACCAAGACCTGGATGAGGGTGTGTACCTGGCGATGCCATCGCTCGATGCGCAAGGTACGGCGGGATTCTGCGCGCCGGGTGATGGTGGAGATGTCCTGGCGGACTTCGTCCATCAGGGTCTTGCCATACAGATTGAGAGTGACGTCGTTGGCGGTTCCACCGGCACGCACTGTGGCCATGATGGGCAGGGCGAATGCATCGTGCCAGTTCTGATATTCGTTGCGAAGCTCTTCGATGTTGCGCCTTTGATTCGCGTCGGATTGCACGGCGGCGGAGAGGTTGTCCAATTCGGACTGGATGCTGCCCTCAACCTGATGGAAATCGGCAAGAAACCTGTCATCTCCGGTAGCCTGAAAGCCTCGAAGGCCGGATTCCTGATCGGCGATGAGCTTGGCGACCAGCGCTGCCTGAGCGATGTTTGCATCCGCTCCCTGGATCAGCTTGACCGTGTCATTAGCTCCCCGTACCTGAAGGTAAAGAGCACCCGCGGTGATCAACAGGGCGATCACCGGAAGCAGAAAGACCTGCCGTAGGATTCGGTTGAACTCGGTTAGATTCACGTGGTCGTTGGGCCCATCGAAATTTATGGAGCAGCTACGGGCTGCTGCAGAAGGATACCGAGTTTCTGCAGAAGGACCGGAGCTCCCTCGCCCTTGGTCATGTAGAGATCGACCAAGGAGGTCACTTCGAGGGGAAGACCAATATAAGCTGACAGAAGGAGAATGGGGACACCGGGCTTCAGCTGACGCATCCGACTTGCAACCTCTCCGCCATGCATGCCGGGCATGGAGTAGTCCAGAACGACTGCGTCGACGGGTTCCTTTTCGAAGAGAGAGATGCCGGTGGCACCGTCGATCGCGGTGATCACTTTATAGCCGGCGCGTTCAAGGAGTATCTTGCGGACCTTAAGTCCAACCAGTTCGTCGTCAACACAAAGAAGAAGATGGGAGTTCCGTTCCATAATTTCATCCGATTGAAGCGACGGGCCAGTTCAGGACAGAAAGAAACGATAGCTATCTTTACTCTCTTTAAGTATACGCAGCAACACCCTGCGAAACCAACATTAACGATTTACCGTACGTTAGCAAAGCTGAAACCTGTCTTGCGCTAAGCTGTTAGACGGAAACGTCGCGTATCTAGATTGAGGTCGATCCGTTTGAGCCAGACGATTTTTCTATTAGAAGATGACACCGACATCTCCCGGCTGGTGCAGTACCACCTGGAGAGTGCTGGATTCACCGTAAAGTCCTACCCTGCTGTGGGGCAAATACTTCAGGACGCCGAGCGTCAGCCCCCGTCGCTCTTTTTGCTGGACATCATGGTCCCTGGAGGCGATGGTCTCGACCTTTGCCGGCGGCTGCGTCAGAACCCGACGCTGAGCATCATTCCGATTATCTTTCTGACGGCGCGTGCAGCCGAGAACGACCGTGTGCACGGTCTCGAGCTTGGAGCCGATGACTACATCACCAAACCGTTCGGAACCCGTGAGCTTGTTGCCCGCGTGAAGGCAGTTCTCCGACGATTTGAGCGTCCGACGGCGCCGTCTCTGGTCAAGTTCGACAATATAGAGATCGATGCCGGGGCGATGCAGCTTCGGGTCTCCGGGGAACTGGTGACTACGACGGCCACAGAGTTTCGCCTGCTCGACTACCTGGCCCGGCACCCTGGACGGGTATTCAGCCGGGATCACCTGCTGGACGCGGTCTGGGGCGACGCTCGCTTTGTCACCCCGCGGTCTGTCGATGTTTACGTGAGACGTATCCGGGAGAAGATTGAACTGGATCCCGAGACGCCGCGCTTTTTGAAGACGATGCGTGGGGCGGGGTATCGCTTCGAGATCCCGAAGTCTGTCCAGATTCCGGCTTAGGAGGCCGGACGTGAAGCGTAGCTTATTCCTTTCTCTGGCACTTTCTATTGCAGTTGCGGTGGCCGTGACCGCGCTGGCGGGCTCAACAGGTTGGATGGTGGGCGGCGGTCTGGCCGTTCTCGGCGGAGTCGGGCTTTCTCTCCTGTGGACGCGCCTGGTGTGGCGGGATCTGAACAGCCTGGAGGTTGCCGCCTCCAAGATCGGCACCGATTCGGTTGCGTCTCCGAAGTACACCTTCAGTGAGTTTGAGAATCTCGCTCACGCCATCTCGCAGACCACAGACCGTGTGGACCGGACCCTGAGCCAGGCGGCAGAGAGCAGACGAGAGCTGGAGGCGATGATCGACAGTATGCAGGATGCCGTCGTCGCCGTCGATGCTTCCGGGCGAATCCAGTGGACGAACCAGCGTATGCAGCGACTGATCCCGGGACCCTCATTCTCTGGTGCTATCCGGGTGGGTCATGCGCTGGTCCAGACCATTCGTGATCCGGAGGTCCTTGAGTGCGTCCGGATTGCTGTCGAGCAGCGCGTTCTGAGCGAGCGACACTCAACTTCTCTTCTGCCCGGAAAGATATTCGAGGTCTCCGCTTCGCCGATGCCGGGAGGAGGCGCGGTCGCTGTGCTCCACGACATTACACGCATCGAAGCAGTGGAGCGGACTCAACGGGAGTTCGTCGCTAACGTGAGCCATGAACTTCGCACGCCATTGACCTCGATTACGGGGTATGTTGAGACGCTTCTGGACCATGAAGAGAGCCTGAGTGCGCAGGCACGAGAGTTTCTTACGACGATCCATAAGAATGCCAGCCGTATGAATCGACTGACAGAAGATCTGCTGGTGATGGCGAGGGTCGAGTCGTCAGAGCAGAAACTTCATCCGGCGCCTATCCCTGCGGACCTTCTGGTACGGGACGCCGTCCAAGCGATGAGCGGGATGGTTCAGGACGAACAGGCGGTTCTGGAGATAGGGGAGGCGACGGAGTCGCAGGTGCTGGCGGATCAGGATTCCGTCGTTCAGGTTCTGAGC
The DNA here is from genome assembly GCF_036877565.1 of Edaphobacter sp. HDX4. Lineage (NCBI taxonomy): Bacteria > Pseudomonadati > Acidobacteriota > Terriglobia > Terriglobales > Acidobacteriaceae > Edaphobacter > Edaphobacter sp. HDX4. The sequence continues at coordinate 43,444 of NZ_JAEDXW010000005.1, read as the reverse complement.
AACCTCATTGAAAATGCAATCAAGTACGGCAAGCATCGTGCCGATGGCCGCAGCCGTGTGGTCGTCAGCGCTGGAACGGCGGAAGACTTCGTCGAGTTCAGGGTGCAGGATTTTGGTCCCGGAATTGCGTCTGAACACCTGTCGCGTATCTTTGAGAGATTCTATCGGGTGGACAAGGCCCGCTCCCGAGAGTCGGGAGGGACCGGCCTCGGGTTGGCGATCGCACGACATGTGGTCGAAAGCCAGGGTGGAACCATAAAAGTTGAAAGCGATCTGAATGCCGGAAGTACATTTATTTTCACGCTTCCAAGAGTTGCGTGAGTGCTATCTCACCTGTTTTTCGGCGTATTCACTTCGATGTAACCTTCCCGTAACAATTGGCCTTCACACTTAAGTAAGAAGCACAGGATAGATGTAAGCACGATTTGCGAGGGGGAAGTGTGAAAAAGAGCATGATTGCGGTTGGCGTTCTGGCCTTAGCGGCTATAGGTGCCAGCGCACAAAACTTGAATGGAGCGGGTGCTACATTTCCTTATCCGATCTATTCAAAGTGGTTCAGCGAGTACAACCAGCAGCATCCTTCGGTGAAGATCAATTATCAATCCATCGGTTCAGGCGGCGGAATCCGCCAGGTCTCCGATGGAATCGTTGATTTTGGTGCCAGCGATGGTCCGATGAGCGACGAGCAGATGGGTGCCGCCAAGGTCAAGACGCAGCACATCCCTACCGTTCTCGGCGCCGTGGTGCCCGTTTACAACATCCCCGACCTCAATAAGGATCTTAACTTTTCCGGCGATGTAATCGCAGACATTTACCTCGGCAAGATCACCAAGTGGAATGACGCGCGCATCGCGAAAGATAATCCTGGCGTCAATCTTCCGAGCAAGCCTATTCTTCCTGTCTATCGTTCTGACGGTAGCGGTACGACGTACATCTTCACGGATTATCTCTCGAAGGTTAGTCCTGAGTGGTCGACCAAGGTTGGCAAGAACACCTCAGTAAGGTGGCCGGTGGGAATCGGCCAGAAAGGCAATGAAGGTGTCGCTGGAATGGTTCGCCAGTCGCCGAACTCGTTTGGCTATGTCGAATTGATCTATGCGCTGCAGAACAAGATGTCGTTCGGTTCGGTGAAGAATGCCTCGGGCAAGTTCGTCAAGGCTTCAACCGATGGCGTGACCGCAGCTGCGGCGGCTGCAGCGAAGACCATGCCGGCTGACTATCGCGTGTCGATCACCAATGCACCTGGGGCGACGTCATACCCGATCTCCAGCTTCACTTGGCTATTGGTTCCGACGCACTCCACGGATGCAAGCAAGACCAAAGCACTGAAGGATTTTCTGAACTGGATGTTGGATCACGGTGAAGCAGAGGCCTCTGGGTTGAGCTATGCACCTCTTCCGAAGCAGGTTCAGGACATGGTTCGTAAGACGGTAGCTCAGATCAAGTAGCGATTCCTTGCCGCGCGTATTGTGAGATTCAGTGCGCGCGGCACAAGTGTCTTAGCAGATACAATCACACTGAAGTCTTTTATCTCCCGCAGCATGAACATTCAAAGAGAGCACGGCATACCGCCCGTTTCTATTCCCGCGGCAACCTCCGCGGCGGAGGGGAGGCTTTCGTCACCTTCAGAGCCCCCGTCAGCGATCAGAAGCTTCCTGAACTCCCGAGGCAGCGGGAGGCTCGCAGATACGACCTTCGCCACACTGATGCTGATCTGTGCATGCACCATCTTCCTGATTGTGCTGTTTATTTTCTGGATCCTGATTCGGAATTCCCACCTAAGTCTGGTTGCGTTCGGGTGGAAGTTCTTCAGCCGAGAGGCCTGGGATCCTGTCTCCGGTGATTTCGGAGCATTGCCCTTTATCTATGGAACGCTGATGACGTCGATTCTGGCGTTGATCATGGCGGTGCCGCTGGCCCTGGGAGTCGCAATCTTCCTTACAGAGTTATGTCCGCGGCCACTGAGAGCTCCCATCTCGTTTCTCAGCGAGCTGCTGGCTGCCATTCCCAGTGTGGTGTATGGATTATGGGCTGTCTTTGTCCTGGTTCCCCTGATGAGGGACACTATCGGCCCTTTCATGGTGCGTGTTTTCGGCTGGACCGGTCTTTTCGATGGGCCGAACTTCGGTGTCGGCCTGCTGACCGCAAGCATCATTCTTGCGATCATGATCCTGCCGATCATCTCGTCGTTGACGCGAGACATCATGACTGCTGTCCCTCACAGCCAGCGCGAGGCGGTGCTGGCTCTGGGAGCGACCCGCTGGGAGATGATTCGCATCGGCGTATTGCGAAACTCGCGCATTGGGATTGTAGGCGCCATCATGCTTGGGCTGGGCCGCGCGCTCGGCGAAACGATGGCCGTGACAATGGTGATTGGAAATCATCCCGACATCAGCAAGAGCCTTTTCGCTCCCGGATATACGCTCGCAAGCGTAATCGCCAATGAGTTTTCTGAAGCGACCGGCGATCTCTATTACAGTGCCCTGATCGAGATTGGCCTTGCACTCTTCCTGGTCACTATTGTGGTCAACGCGATCGCCAGGCTGATGGTCTGGGCGGTTACTCGTGGCGCACCTGCGAGGGTTTCGTAAATGAGTAGCCATCCGATGTCCAACCCGTCACTCTCCGAACCTCGCAAGCCATCCTCGGCCAATGTTTTGCGGCGCCGGGCTGCCGATCACTTCGTTAGCGGTCTCGCAGTGCTGGCCACGTTCCTTGTGCTTGCACCCCTCGCAGCCATTCTTTTCTACCTTGTGTACAAGGGTGCTTCTTCTCTAAACCTTGCCTTCTTCACTCGTGTTCCTGCTCCGGTAGGCGAGGAAGGAGGAGGAATGGCGAACGCCATCGTTGGCTCTGGAATTATTCTGGCGGTAGCCAGCCTGATGGGCATTCCGATCGGCATCGCCGCCGGCGTCTATCTTTCGGAGTTTGGACGCGGCAGGCTACTCGGCAATGCGATCAGGTTTACGGCGGATGTTCTGAACGGCGTTCCATCGATCGTGATGGGAATTGCTATCTACTCCTTGGTCGTCAAGCCACAGCATCATTACTCTGCCTTTGCGGGTGAGGTTGCGTTAGCGATCATGATGATCCCGACGGTCACACGCACGACGGAGGAGATGCTCGCCACCGTGCCGCACGCGATTCGTGAGGCGGCTCTCGGCCTGGGAGTGCCGAAGTGGCGGACGGCGATCTCCATAAGCCTGCGCACGGCGTCTCCGGGAATTATTACGGGTTGTATGCTTGCATTCGCGCGCGTCGCCGGAGAAACTGCTCCGCTGCTGTTTACCGCATTCGGCAACCAGTTCTGGAGCTTCAATCTGAACCAGCCTATCGCGGCGCTTCCGCTGCAGATCTTCGTCTATGCGATCTCTCCTTACGATGAGTGGCATAGGTTGGCGTGGGCAGGAGCACTGGTCCTTATCGCTCTTATTATGGTTTCAGTGACGCTTGTTCGCATCTTTGCCAATCGCGGCATGCTCAAGGGGGGCAGTTAGTGGGAGTCGGTATCTTAGTCGAAGATCTGAACGCATGGTATGGGTCGACGCATACGCTGCAGGATATCAATCTGCACATTCCGGCCAATCATGCAACCGCTCTCATCGGGCCCTCCGGGTGCGGAAAGTCGACCTTTGTTCGTTGCCTGAACCGGATGCACGAGACCAACCCCATTGCCCGCGCGACGGGCGTAGTGAAGATGGGCGAACTGGATATCTATCGCGATGCCTCTCCGGTTGAGATTCGCCGGCGTGTGGGGATGGTGTTTCAGCGGCCTAATCCTTTTCCTACGATGTCGATCTATGACAATGTGGTCAGTGGGCTGAAGCTCAACGGCTTCCGCAATCGGCGCGTTCTGGATGAGACGGTCGAGAGATCGTTGCGGCAGGCTGCATTGTGGGAAGAGGTAAAGGACGATCTGAAGAAGAAGTCCGGAGCCTCGCTTTCGGGTGGTCAGCAGCAGCGCATGTGTATCGCGCGTGCGCTGGCGGTAGATCCCGAGGTGCTGCTGATGGACGAGCCTGCCTCTGCGCTGGATCCTGTATCGACCTCCAAGATTGAAGATCTGATCTTTCAGCTTAAGAGCCAGTACACGATCGTAATCGTGACGCACAACATGCAGCAGGCGGCGCGCGTGGCGGAGAATACGGGCTTCTTTCTCAACGGAAAGCTGGTGGAGTTCGACTCCACACACAAGATCTTTACAAATCCGAAAGACAAGCGTACAGAGGACTACATCACCGGGAGGTTCGGATGATGCGAGTGAAGTTCCACCAAAGCCTGGACGAGCTCAAAGAGAGGCTGCTCGTAATGGCCGGTATGGCAGAGCAGGCGATTCAGAGATCGATTGAGGCGTATCGGACACGCGATCTGAGCATCTGCGAGCTGGTGCTCCGGTCAGAACCGGCTATCAATCGGCTTGAGCGGGAGATCGACCAGATGGCGCTGGACCTGCTGGCCATGGAGCAGCCGATGGCGATCGATCTCCGCTTCATTCTTTCGGTGATCCGCATCAATGCCGATCTGGAGAGAGTTGGAGACCAGGCGGTGAACATCGCGATTCGCGTCCGCGAGATGGGAGCATTCGCCAATATCGATCTTCCGGTCGATATTCCGAAGCTGGCGGAGCTTGCATCCGCGATGGTGCGCAAGGCGCTGCAGGCCTTCATTGAAGGAGATGCGGAGATGGCCGATTCGGTCTTCCGCATGGATGACCAGGTCGACAAGATGAACGACGCCGCCTATTACGCGTTGAGCACGATGATCAAAGAGAAGTCGGAGCTGACGCCACAGGCGTTGAATGCGCTTATTATCGCGCGCAACCTCGAACGTGTCGGTGATCATGCAACAAACATAGCGGAAGATGTAATCTTCTGGGTGCGCGGAGCTGATGTGCGGCACCATGCCGCTTCTACACAATCCTAGTCAGGAGCCATCGGCCACCAGATAAAACCTGGTAGCAGAGGATAGTAGAGCGCGAGGCGGATGTGGGATGGATCCGTCGTCGCTAGCATGGTTCGTCCGTAGGCGTCGAGTTGGGCGGTGTACTTCGCGCGCTCCTGCAGGAGAAACTCATCGACATGGGATCCCGTATACTGCGTCGTCTTGTAGTCGACGATCCATAGGTATTGGTCGCCGGGTTGCAACGGCTCAGGTCCTGCACGGAAGGTGCGATCAAGACGCAGGTCCGATAGTTCTTCCTGCCATGAGGTAAGTGCTCGCTCGCTGGAGGCTTGCTGGTGCGCAGACAGCACCCATAATCCATGGCGATCGCGCAGGATTGCGGACAGGGCGGTGTGGACGCGTTCGGTCAGCCGCTCGGCAGTGCTTTGCGGGAGTCCGTGATTGCGCAATACGGCAGCTATTCGCGGGCGCCAGGTATTTATCTGCTCTGCCAATCGGGTGGGCTCGATTCCTGCTGCCAGGTCCGCCGCAAGAACCTCAAGAAACGCATGCACTGTCGTTCCAAATGCTCGTGCCTCGAACGATCCTTCCGGGCGCGTGAAGGCTCCGGTTCGATGCGAAGGTTGCTGCACTTCAGGCGTGATGAGTGGAGTAGACCGCGGGGTCGGGAGTACATCGAGTGGAAGTCGATAGAGAACAGCCTTCCGGGTTTGCTCTGCTTCAGCCGCGCGATAGGGCAGGATCTGGTTCGCCTCGTTTGGTGTGGGAAAGTTTACGACTGGTGCGGTAAGAGGACGAGCGTCCACGGCTGTGTCTACAAAGTGACGCTCGGCTGCAGCCCAGGCAGCTTGCAGGAGACTGGCGTAGTTCCTCGCAATGCTTCCGTCGCGCTTTCGGTCAGGAGAGGCGAAGAGATGAAGCTCTTCGCGGGCACGGGTGCATGCGACATAGAACAACCTGCGCGATTCGGCATCCTCGCGGGAGCGCTGGACGCGATTCATCCATTGGTTGAGAGCGTCGGAATCCTGACCCTTGCCTGCGATAGGAGCCAGGAGCATCGATGATTCACCTTCTGTCGATGTAATCTCGGCCCAGGTGAGCAATCTCGAGCCGCTGCTGCGCGGCTTCTTTTCCAGTCCGGGAACGAGCACAAGATCCCACTCGAGCCCCTTGGCGCTGTGAATCGTCAACAGGTCCACGGCTCCGCGGGCCGTGGACGTTTCGGCATAGAGCTTTGATAAGCGAGATTGGAGCTGCGTGAGATCTATGGAGCTGTTTCGCTCAAGCGAGTCAAGGAGCTCGAAGTAGGTCCGGGCGTTGCTTCTTTCTTCGCTAGTGAGTGAGAGATCGCCGCCTAAAGATCTCCATGTCCGCTCGACAAGCTCTGCTGTTGGTATGCGGGAGGATTGCTTGAGCGCAGCCTGCAGGATGGGCCAGACCCGAGCCAGCCTCTGGCAGCTTTCTTCCGTGAGTTCCTGGCCCCGCTCGAGAATGAGTTCCTCAACGGTTCGTTCGAACAGAGCCGAATCGTCAATCCCAGTGAGGGTATGAAGTTCGGCGAGCTCGAGACCGCACCACGGTGCGCGTAGAACAGCGAGCCACGCGACGCGGTCCGCAGGGTGCAGAAGCGCACGGGTGAGGGCCAGAAGATCCAGGATCTCTCTGCGCTCCGAGAGAGACTCGATCTCGACGGCGCGGAATGGAATGGGAGGGGTGTTGGTTTCGCGCTTGAGCTCCGCCACAATCTCGGAGAGATGAATGCGGGTACGGACAAGCACAGCGATCTTCCAGGGCGCTTCCTTCCCGGCAGGCAGCGGCCGCGCGCGCCATCGCTCGATGACATTTCTTATCGCGACTGCCTCCTGTCTCGCTTTTCGCCGACGTATACGCTTGTTATCGTCGCGGGAGGAGCCGACGGGGCTGACCTGCGTATGCCATACGGCGTTCTGGCTCTCCGGGGAAGCTTCCCGAACTGCTTGCGCCGCGACATAAGGAGCCTCGTCAGGATGTTCGTCGCTGATGCTGGCGGGGAACAGACGAGCGAAGTCTTCGTTGAAAGACCTCACAAGCGCCTGCTGTGAGCGGAAGTTGGAGGTGAGGTAGAGAGCTCCAAGTTCGATATCGCCTAGGCGGCGCTGCTGCATGGCGCGAATGAAGCGTTCTACGCGTGCCTGACGAAAGAGATAGATGGATTGTTTGGGATCGCCGACGAGAAATACCGTCTGGCTACGCCCATCCCATCCCTGGGTCAGGAGCTGGATTAGTTCGTACTGGCTCGTGGATGTGTCCTGCATCTCGTCCACAAGCAGATGTTGAAGGCGAGTTCCGATGACTGTCTCAAAGGCGCTACCTTCGTTCCGCAGAGCAGCGCGGGCGACGAGGCCGGGTTCGGTAAAATCGCACTCGCCGCGTTCTGCGAAGACGACCTGAAGCTCCGCCAGAGCGCGGTAGAGTATGCGAAAGAGAGCCTTCGCTACCCGCCATTGCTCGGGAGGATACTTCGGCGGAGGAAGAGTCGCTATTTCTTTCAGTGCCTCCGGAAGTCCATCGATCTCCCTAAGTTGGCCGACGATATCTTGTAACCGGCTGACCTGGTATTTATCGATTTCAAATCTAAGGAAGTTCCGCGCGAAGCTACTACGCCATGTTCCATCCTTGGTGAGCAGGAGATGGGCGAGCGCTCTCCAGTGGTCGAGATCTTCGGCCATCTCTGCCGGGACTCGACGCAAGCCTGCGCACAAAGCAATGGGGGAATCGTTGCCTTTGTACCCCTCCTGCGATCCCATCTCCGCGGCCAGCATGGAGAGATCGTGCAACAGAGGAGGTGGAATGATGCGGGAGAGCCGGGATAGAGCCTTGCATATGACTTCAGCCAGGGTCCGCTCAATGTGCGGTAACACGTGCTGGTCCAGATAATCGTCTGCTAGCAGCTCTCTCCCGAGCGGCACGAGACGGCCCCATTGGTCGCGTAGAGCCAGCATCTCAGCCAGCAGATTACGCACCGAAGCGAGATCGCCATCCCGATGCAGGAGGATCAGACGCAGTGCTTCCGTCAAGGCTGTATCGACCCCTCCAAGCTGCAGCAATGTGCGCTCTGCGGCCATGCGATACAGAGGCCCTGCGTCCGTGACAGGCGAGAAGGCGCCGCTCCCGGAGAATACGGGAAGGCCCCGCGCGATCTCTGAACAGACGGAATCGATGGTGCGAATGTTGAAGCGACGAGGATGTTCCAGCAGTCCCCAACCGAGCGCGCGGTCGCGATTGAGGACAGCGAGAGCAAACTCGCGAGTCTGACGTTCGAAGCCTTCCTTCGTGTTGTCAGGTCCGTTTGCCCTCTGCAGTTGCTCGAAGACTCGTTCCCGGATCTCTCCGGCAGCTTTGACCGTGAATGTGATGGCAAGAATCTGCTCCGGCTCTTCCACTCCCGGCAGCGCAAGTAGCTTGAGATAACGCTGGATGAGCAGACCAGTCTTGCCTGAACCTGCAGGCGCCTCAACAATCCACGATTGGCTGACATCAAGAGCGCTCTCGCGCTCGATGCTATCTGGAGGTAGCCCGGAGGGCCGATCAAGCTTTTCCGGTTCGCCTGGAAATGCGAAAAGCTCACCCATTTCCAAGGTCGATGGTCGCTTCTTCATCAAGGTCCTCACCAAAGGCAGCCGGGTTCAACCGGCATAGAATTCGTTGTCCGCAGTGAGCACATGTTTCGGGATACCGCTTCGGGTCAACCTCAGACGCGCCGCGGTGAAAAGCACCAGCGAGTTCCTCCAGAGTTGCCCTCCACTGATCTAGTTGCTCCTCGAGTGCGGCAGCATTGTTTTTTTTCGAGCTTTTGTGAGGCGTGATTTTGCCCGTGAAGCTTTCAAATGCTATATCCCTGCCGGCACGGATCTGGGCGAATGCGAGATCGGCCAGCGGCGTCTCCGGATGGGCCGCTTTGCTGATAACCGCATAGAGAGGAAGCTGCGGCTCATCGGGCCGGTCCGACTCCCAATGCGAGGCCTTGGCTCCGCCGGATTTATAGTCGATGATGATCTCGCCCTGGTCGGTTAGATCAACGCGATCGACGCGAAGGTCAAGGCGGAGAGGACCGATGATTGCATCCCGAGCATCTTCTTCGCTGGATTTAACTATGAAAGGGTCACGCCTGAGCTCGAGGTCGATCCATGTATTCAGTAGCGCTAGAAATCTAGCCCGCTGCAGGTCAACGTAGGCCCTCTCCCATTCCGTTGTTGCCGCCGCTGCGGTCTTTTGCAGACCATACTCGATCGAAGCAGCGAGGGCGGCGGAGCGCTCCTGTGCCGACATGCCCTTGAGAACCGCCTGCGAGCCGATCCGCTTCCAGAAATCTTCAAGGATGCGATGCAGTACACTTCCGCGCTCTCCCGCATCCAGGCCAAGCTCAATCTCTCGTAGCTGTGTCGAGCCAAGGCGTCGTTCCGCGAACGCTCGAAAGGCGCAAGCAGCCTGCAGCTTTAGAATCTCCGCTCCCCCGCGAACGACGCGATCAGGAAGAAGAGGGATGGGTAGAGTGTCGGAGAATTCCTCGAGGGCAAGAGGAGCCGTGTCCGGAGGAGCTGGAGCGACGGATGCAAGCGACGTTGCTTCAAGATGAAGCTGTCGCAGGGATGGTGAAGGACGCTGAATGCCTTCCGGGATGTCGACCGGGTAGCTGAAGATGACCTCTGCCGCACTCGCAGCGATCCGGGCTGTCAGCTTTCTACCGCGTTCCTCTTCAAGCGCATCATCCGCGCCTGGCATACCCAGGTCCCGCTGCAAAGACCAGGGAAGAAGGGGACTGGCAGCAGACTTTGCCGGCCAGCCAAAATCACCCGCTCCGACGAACCATATGGCGTCGAAGGTGCTCCCCGCAGCTTCGAGAGGGCCCATCACCTGCACAGGTGCCTGGTGAGATTCAGGGGCGAACATGGTTTGCTGGGTGAGGCGCTCAAGCTTCTCAACCGCCTTCGCGAATGGGACCAGTGTTCCGTCGAAGTCTAAGGTTGCCAACTCGTCCAGCGTGCTTTCCCACTTGCGGCGTACCTGGAAATCGATACTGTCCTCGCTGCTGCCTCGACCCCATCGCGCGATTTGCAACCAGTTGCGGATAGATTCGGACCAAATCGCATGGGGCCTCTGTTCGTCGGGGATATTTACGCTGGCACGTGCCATAGCTGACAGCACGTCGATGAGCCGATCGAGGTGTGGCTTGCGCCGGGATCGACGAAGAGCATCGAGGAGCGAGGGTAGAGATATCTCAGGGCGAAGCATCCTCGCTTTGCGAAGCTCGAATGCATCGAATGCTGCGCGGCGATTTCGTTCTGACTCCTCCATTGCAAACAAGGGTGAGACCAGCAGGGCGCTTACCTTCGCGACGGGGAGGGGAGACTTACACCAACGCACAAGATCGAGAGCAACGCGCACCATCGGCGTATCTGAAAGTGGAACTCCGAGCGAAAACTCATAGGGTGCCTGATGAGCCGCCGCCTGGATATCTTCCATCTCGGGCGAAATCGTCTCCCGGAAGATTCGGTCGATTTGGCTGCGTTTTGCTTCGAGCGAAGGTACGATAACGGCTATTCGCCTGGCGGGATCCTCTTCTAACATCTTCCTGGCCCAGCGTGCCGCTGCTATGAGTTCCTGGATTTCGTTCTCTGCCGAGGTGAGCAGCCTGTGATTCGCGAATATACCATTTTCAATCTGCTCCACCGACACACCCGCTGTAGTGATTGCGTCGAGAAAAGCCTGTTGCGAGGGAGCGATCTCATCGAAACCGACGAGGGCGATGGGCGCAACGGGCAGGCGCCCTTCCGTCACAAAATGCCGAAGCCTTCCTTCCAGAGCTGCACGGGGCAGGAACTTCTGCATTCGGCAGCGACGTTCGAACTCCTCTGCCCAGCGCTGAAAGCTCTTCGTGTCGGAGGTGATCCATGCGTCCCGTAATCTTTTCAGGCCGTTGTGCCGGGCAAGGCGCCGCCATGCCTCGGATGCCATATCGGCTAAGGTATCGCGGGAGCGGAGACTCGGTGGAAGCTCTGAGTCTGCTGCGATGATGCTTACCCACAGGGCGTGTTCCTGCGAGTGATTCAGCAACACATCGGAGACTTCGCCTTTGAGCAGAAGGGTGCGCCATAAACCGGTTATCCAACTCTCCCAGGGAAGGATCGCTGGAGACACCCAATTCGTGAAACCCGCTAGACGATTTCGCTCATGGAACGCATATCGGAACGTACGAGCGGCACGCTGGTTGGCCGTTACAACCATCAGGCCGCGCTCAAGGGCATTGGCGATGGTCTGAGGAAGCTTCTCCGGACGGGCAGTTGCGTGCATATATCTCAGGTTATACGCCGGATGCATCTGGAAGAAGTCTCGACCATTGGGCAGGAGACGCTCACGCGTTGATGGACGTATCATTGGAAGAGGAGTTGCCGCGTGCATCGGAAGCAGACGTTTTTTATCTTTGTCCTGGTCCTGGGTGTAGGTTTTCTTTCGCTTAGCGGCTGCCATCAAAATTCTGAGTCAAACGCGAAGACCGTTCAATCCGGAGCGGCGAAGACGTTTCCCTTGCGAGGAAAAGTCATCAGCACCGACGCTACGCATGTCACGCTTGCCCATGATGCCATCCCAGGCTTTATGGAGGCGATGACCATGCCTTACAAGCTGAAGGATCCCAGCGTTGTGAGCGAGCTTCATCCGGGCGACACGATTACTGCTACGCTGCACGTGATGCAGGACGAAGGCGGATATCACGACGCAGTAATTGATGACATTGTTGTGGTCGCACAGGCCAGGCCCGACTACAAGCCCGCCAAGCAGTATCACATTCCGCAGGTGGGAGACCCTGTTCCGGACTTCAGCATGCTCAACCAAAACGGCCGAGTGCTTCATCTGGATCAGTTCCACGGCAAGATCCTGGTGGCGACGTTCATCTACACCCGCTGTCCACTGGCTGACTATTGCCCACGTATGACGCACAACTTCGCCGATATCGATAAGACCCTGGCAAAGGATGCTGCGCTCTACAAGGAAACGCATCTGCTCAGCATCAGCTTCGATCCCAAGTACGATACCCCGGCTGTACTCCGGAGCTATGGCGGAGCCTATACAGGCCAATACGGCAAAGAGAAGTTTGCTCACTGGGACTTCGCCGTGCCCCCGCAGAAGGAGCTGGACAAGGTGCTTGAATTCTTCGGTGTCGGTGTAACGCCCGGCGAGAATGCGACTTTAACCCATTCGCTCTCGACCGTGGTCATCGGCAAGGACGGCAAGATCGATGCGTGGTATCCGACGAATGACTGGAAGCCCGCAGAGGTTGTCGAGGCGATAAAGAAGGCAGCTGCTGCTTAGCGCATCCTCACCCTACATGCCGCATATATAGGCCTCAAGGTGCCGGATCGTCTCTTCCTGTTCGCTGATGATCCAGTTCACCAGATCTCCGATCGACACAATTCCGACGACTTTTTCATTCTCAAGAACCGGAAGATGGCGGATACGGCTTCGGGTCATGGTGATCATGCAGTCTCCGATGGTGTGTTCAGGCGAGACGCACAGCGGCGGGGCTGCCATGATCTCGGAGACTTCTGTGTCCTTGGACGACCGCCCCTGCAGGATTACCTTACGGGCATAGTCTCGCTCGGAGATCACTCCCACGAGCTGATCCTCCTGCATGACCAGGAGAGCACCGATCTCCTTTTCAGCCATCATCTCCATGCAGTGATACACCGAGGTGGTTGGCGCAACAGACCAGATGCCGCGCTTCTTTCTCTTAAGAACAGTCGTGATCTTTGTTGCCAGTTCGCTCATGGGGCGGTCTCCTGACGGGGAAAAGATCTGCCGGGCCTGTGCGTTGGTTTCTGGGCAGGTCAGCAGCTTAGTCCTACCCGGGCCGGTTTGGCAAAGAAGTTTGCTGGTCTCAACGCCCTGGCTTGAAACGTATGACAGGCAATCAGTTATCCTTGAGTTCTCAAGATTGAAGGGAGTTCTGGTTTATGGCGAAGATGACAGTTGGCTTCGGGGTCCTGCTTATTCTGCTTGCGGTGATCGGTTTTGTGGCGACCGGAAGTGCGCACCCAACCGCACTGATTCCCGCCGGGTTCGGGATCCTGTTCGTGATCTTCGGAGTTCTTGCAAATAGTCCCGACCCGAAACGCCGGATGCTCTGGATGCACATCTCGGTGACCCTTGCCCTGCTGGCATTTCTGGGGACTCTCACGGCGGACGTTCAGGCCATCAAGATGTCCCATGGCACGGTCTATCCTCATCCCGCAGCGGTGTTGGAGAAGGCAGCAATGTCTCTGTTTTCGCTGATCTATGTGCTGTTTTGCGTTCGCTCCTTCATCAACGCCCGTAGGACACTGGCCTAGCCGTTCCGGGAGTAGGAACAATTGCGGCCCGCTCGGGACCGGCAGTTTCCGGCAGGCGTACACTGGCAATAAGATGCCGTCGATCGGACCTTCCAGTTTCGGAGCCCCGGGAATGAAAGCTGCAGACCGTCCATCCCGCAGCCATAGAGCTCTATCGAACGCTCCGGCGAAGCAGAAACCCAATCTACAACGCGTGCTTCCGGAGATGTGGGATCTGATGAAGCCGCGGCGCTGGCTCTTGGCCGGAAGCTTCCTCCTGATGGTCATCAATCGCGCCAGCGGGTTGGTCCTGCCTGCTTCTACCCGTTATCTCATTGATAACGTGATGGCCCGGCACCTCCTGTACCAGCTTCCCATCATCATCGGAGTGGTGGTAGCCGCGACGGCCTTGCAGGGCGTCACCTCGTACACTCTCACCCAGCTTCTCTCCAAGGAAGGTCAGCGGCTGATTGCAGAGCTGCGCATCAAAGCTCAAAGGCATATCGGCAAGCTGCCTGTTGCCTTTTATGACGCGAACCGGACAGGGGCCCTGGTGGCGCGCATCATGTCAGACGTGGAGGGCGTGCGGAATCTGATCGGAACCGGAATCGTTGATTTTCTCGGCGGCCTGCTGACGGCATTGTTTGCATTCGGCTATCTCATCCACCTCAGCGTACAGATGACCATCGTGACGTTCATCATTCTGGTCGTCTTCGGACTGATTCTGCAGCGCGCCTTCAAGACCATCCGGCCGATCTTCCGCGAACGCTCGAAGATCAATGCTGAGGTCACCGGTCGTCTGACCGAATCTCTCGGCGGAGTTCGAGTCATCAAGGGGTATCATGCCGAGGACAGCGAGGCCCAGGTCTTTGCCTCAGGAGCCCATCGGCTGCTCGCGAACGTCATCTCCTCTCTAACGGCACAGTCCCTGATGTCCCTGGCGTCCACCATGGTGCTCGGCGTAGTCGGAGCGCTGGTAATGTATCTCGGCGCGCATCAGGTTGTTGCCGGCAGGCTCACGACGGGTGGGTACGTCACCTATGTGATGTTCCTGGCCTTCATGATTGCGCCGATCGTTCAGCTTGTCTCGATCGGAACACAGCTTACTGAGGCGGCAGCAGGACTGGATCGGACCGCTGAACTTCTTTCAGAGCAGACAGAAGATGCAGAACCCGGACGTACGAATAGCCTCGGATCCATTCGCGGCGAGGTGGGTTTCGAAGACGTTACGTTTGCGTACGAGCCAGGGAAGCCGGTCCTGCACGGTATCAGCTTTGCATCACACCCCGGAACGGTGACTGCGCTCGTCGGCTCATCGGGCTCCGGGAAGTCGACCATTATCTCGCTCGTGTGCGCGTTCCATACCGCTACGACCGGCAGCGTTTTGGTCGACGGTGTGGATCTTGCTACCGTGCGTCTGGACAGCTATCGCAGTCAGCTTGGCGTGGTATTGCAGGAGACCTTCCTGTTCGACGGCACGATCCGCGAGAACATCCTGTTCTCCCATCCCTCGGCCACGACAGAACAGTTCGAAGAGGCGTGTCGCATCGCTCGTGTCGATGAGTTCGCAGAGCGCTTTCCAGAAGGTTACGAGACGATTGTGGGCGAGCGGGGAGTCAAGCTGTCGGGGGGCCAGCGACAGCGGCTGTCCATTGCGCGTGCGATCCTCGCCAACCCCCGCATCCTCATCCTGGACGAAGCTACCAGCTCGCTCGATTCCGAGTCAGAGGCCATGATTCAGGAGGGGCTGAATCACCTGATGGAAGGCCGCACAACCTTCGTCATAGCCCACCGGCTGTCGACGATTCGCCGCGCCGACCAGATCCTGGTGATCGAACAGGGAAATATCGTGGAACGCGGAACCCACGAATCGTTGTATGCATTGGGAGGTCGCTACTACGACCTCTATACCCGCCAGCATGGCCTGGAGACGAACCTCTTCCTGGCTCCCGGCGAGGGCGATAAGGTTGAGGAGGCTGAAACGACCGAAGTTTAGTGGTGGTTCCAGCCGTTCTCCTTAGGACTCGATGCCCAACTCCCGCAGAAGAAACGCGTAGTCGAAGGCGATCTCCTTCAGGTAGTCATAACGACCTGAAGCTCCCCCATGCCCGGCATCCATGTTGATGTGGAGCAGCAGAGGAGTGTCGTTCGTCTTGAGAGTTCTCAGTCTGGCGACGTATTTGGCGGGTTCCCAGTACATGACCTGCGAGTCGTTGAGACTGGTCTTCACCAGCATTGCCGGATAGTCGCCACGCTTCAGGTTGTCGTAAGGAGAGTACGAGCGCATGTACTCGAAGGCTTCGCGCTCGTTCGGATTCCCCCATTCTTCATATTCGGCGATGGTCAGGGGCAGGGAAGCATCAAGCATGGTATTCATCACGTCGACGAAAGGTACGTGCGAGAGGACTGCGCGGAAAAGATCGGGGCGTTGATTGACCACTGCGCCCATTAGAAGACCGCCGGCGCTCCCTCCCTCGATGGCGACTTTGTCTTTTGCTCCGTAGCCCTGAGCGACAAGAGCTTCAACCACAGCAATGAAGTCAGTGAATGTGTTTCGCTTGACCATCATCTTGCCGGCATCGTGCCAGGCATCTCCGAGGTCGCCGCCGCCGCGGATGTGTGCATAGACAAGCACAACTCCGCGGTCCAGCAGGGACAGCCTTGCCGGGCTGAAGCCAACGGGAAGAGGATAGCCGTAGGAGCCATACCCATAGATGTAGATTGGGTTTGCACCGTTCTTCTGGAAACGATCTCTGCGATAGACAAGTGAGACCGGCACCTGGATGCCATCCGGTGCCGGGATCCAGAGACGCTCGGATGCATACCTTGCTCGATCGAAGCCGCCCGGAATCTCCTGCTCCTTAAGCAACTCGGATGTACCTGCCTGGACGTCATAGTCGTAGATAGACGCCGGAGAGACCAGAGACTGATAGCTGTAGCGGAATTTCGTCGTCTCAAACTCTCGGTTCACGTGGCCCATAGCTGTGTACGTTGGCTCGGGGAACGCTATCGTCCTGGGTTGCTGAAGGGTGCTGTCTGCTTCAAAGAGGCTGACGGAGAGTGAAGTTAAGCCTCTTACGCGTCTCGAAAGCACGCAGAATCCGGCGAATACGTCGAAATCTTCAAGTGGAGACTCTCTATCTTCGGGAATGAATTCGGTCCACGCCTCCCGGCCTCCGCCGTCGACAGGGACGGTAACCACGCGAAAGTTTTTGCCGGTGTCGTTGACCCGGATGTAGAAGAGACCATTCCTGTGATCGACGTAGTACTCCTGCTCGTCAACCCTTGGAGCGATGACGAGGAAGACGCCGCCCGGTGTATCTGCGGATAGATAGCTGCACTCATTTGTGGTGTGGCTACCGGCCTCCATCATCAGGTATCTGCCGTCGCGCGTCTTTCCGACACCGAGGTTGAAGCGTTCATCCTTCTCTTCGCAAACCAGAGCGTCCTCGCTGCTCGGATCGCCCAGCCTGTGGCGGAAGAGCTTGTCCTGCCGTTTCGTGACCTCATCTTCCGTGGTGTAGAAGAGCGTTCGCGAATCATTGGCCCACACGAGTGAGCCGACACGCTCCGCTGAATCCGTATACTCCTCCCCGGTCGACAGATTGCGAATATGCAGGGTGTATTGGCGGAAACCGGTATTGTCGGTGGAATAAGCGAGCTTCTCGTCATCCGGGCTGATGCTCATGCCACCGAGCGCCATGAAGGCCTGTCCTTCGGCAAGCTGGTTGACGTCCAGGATTACATCCTCAGGCTGGGCTGGATCGTATCTGTCTCCGACCGCCTTACGCCGGCAATGGATCGGGTACTGGCTTCCTTCAAGGGTGCGCGTGTAGTAGAACGAGCCGCGTTCGCGGAAGGGCACCGACTCGTCAGTTTCCTTGATATGCGAGAGCATCTCGGTATACAGCTTCGCCTGCAGCTCCTCGGTCGGCCTCATCGCCTCGGTGGTGTATGCATTCTCGGCTTCGAGGTACTGAATGACCTCGGGCGACTCCTTGACGCGCATCCAGCGGTAGTCGTCCTCAAGCGCATGGCCATGCAGGATCGTCGGGGTCGGCTCCCGACGGGCTATCGGGGGAACTGCCATGGCTGGCAAGGCCTGTTTCGCGGTATCGATCTTGGGCGAGGTATCGGTTGTCTTTTCCATTGCTGACAAAAGCATACCGCGTCCGTACTTGTGATCCAGGGCAACCTCCCGGCGATGCATCGCACTAATGGAGAAGCAGAGTCAGCAGTTGCATTTAGGACTACAATGAACCGCCGTTAGGAGGCCCCTCTATGAAAGGTTTTGTTCTCCCCTCCCTTGTGTTTTGCTCTTTAATCGTCCCGGCATCTCTCGTATGCGCGCAGTCCGACTCGATGATGCAGCCGCCCTCGGCCTCGCAGACGCAGCCCAACCAGCCTGGTCGTCCGGCGGCTCCAACGACCTCGATGCAGGATTCAAGTGGCGCTCCTGCAGACTCAGCGCAGCAGATGAAGGACAAGATGTTCGTGCATAAAGCTGCCGAGGGAGGGCTGGCAGAGGTAGAACTAGGTAAGCTTGCCTCGCAAAAGAGCGGGAACGCGGATGTTCAGGCATTTGGTAAGAGAATGGTCGAAGACCATACGAAGTTGAATCAACAGATCGCCCAGATCGCAGACACCATCGGTGCACGTATCCCGAAGAAGATGGGTAAGGACGAGCAGGCCGAGTATGACAAGTTAAGCGCGCTCTCCGGTGATGAATTCGACAAGGAATACATCGCCTGCATGGTGAAGGATCACCACAAAGATCTGCGGGAGTTCCGGATGGAGGCGAGCACAACGCAGGACGCCGATCTCAAGGCTGCGGTCGAGCAGGCTTCCCAGGTTATCCATGACCACATGGTCACGGCTGACAAGATGGCACACGATCGCGGAATTCCGATGCCGGGACATCACCATCATCCCGCCGAGTCTTCCGCCACTCCGCCTCCAGCGCAGTGATCAGGGCTAGAGCCTGATCGTTCGCAGGCGAGCTGTATCCTTCGCACTTACCTCGAAGCGTAGAATGAGTGGGATATGACTCGTGTTTCACGATGGCTGGGAACTGCTCTACTGATTTTGCTGCCGATAGCTCTCTTCGGTGAAACGGTAAAGTCTCTTCCCGCCCCGAACGGATATATCAACGACTTTGCTGGTGTGCTTTCGCCCTCCACTAAACAGGAGATGGAGATGTTGTGCGGCCAGGTGGACCGCCAGGCGCATGCGCAAATCGCCGTTGTAACCATCAACAAACTTGAGAACGACCAGACTATCGAGGAGTTTTCGACCGAACTCGAAGACAAGTGGGGAGTCGGCAACAAGGACGATCGCGGTGTCCTGATGGTACTTGTCATGTCTCCCCGCCGTGGCCGAATCGAGGTGGGCTACGGCCTCGAGGGAATCCTCAATGACGCGAAGGTCGGGGACATTGGCAGATCCATGGTTCCGGCAGCCAACCGGGGCGACTACAACACGGCGGTTCCATTGGGAGTGCGGCAGTTAGCCGGTATCATCGCCCAGGACGCCGGAGTAACCCTAACGCTTCCAGCGCATCAATATCGCAGGCAGGGTGCTCGAGAACAGCCTGCTCCCTTGAGCCTTACCCAGGTTCTTCTTGGCGGCGGTGCGATTATTCTCCTGCTCTTCTTTCTGGCCCGCACCGGAAACCTCGGGCTGATCTTCTTCTTGTTAGGAAGCCTCATGGGCGGAGGAGGAAGGGGCTATCGTGGGGGAGATGATCGCGACGGTTGGGGTGGCGGCGGAGGCGATGGGGGCGGATTTGGTGGTTTCGGCGGTGGCAGATCAGGTGGGGGAGGAGCCAGCTTCTAGGTTCGCTCTATCTCAGGTGGCTATAAAGGCAGCATCAGTGCGCAGGGATGATACAGTACAGCCGGTAGGTCTTCGGCCAGGAAAGCTAAGGAAAGGAAACAGGTTAGAGAAAAAATGAAGCCTTTATGGATTGTTCTCGGCGTGGTCGGGCTCATTGTTGTCCTTCTGCTCTTTGTAGGCGGAAGTTATGTGAGCACGAAGAATACGCTCGTCGAAAAAAATGAAGCGATCAACCAGGCGTACTCCCAGGTCAATGTTGTCCAGCAGCGTCGGCTGGATTTGATACCCAATCTTGTTGCCTCGGTAAAGGGATATGTGGCAGAAGAATCGACGGTTCTGACAAATATTGCGAATGCGCGCGCAGGTGTCTTGGCAGCGGGTTCAGACCACTCCGCCAATATCGATGCCAACCGGAAACTGGATGTAGCTCTAGGACCGTTCTTCCGGCTCCAGGAGCAGTACCCAAACCTAAAGGGCAACGACCAGTTCATGCGCTTGAACGACGAGCTGGCTGGGACGGAAAATCGCATCGCTGTGGAAAGGCAGCGATACAACCGCGTTCTTGAGGACTACAATGTTTACGTTCGGCAGTTCCCTAATAGCATCTGGGCCGGTATGGCCGGATTCCACTATCGGGATGAGTACTTCAAGGGGAACCCCGAAAACAGTGTCGCGCCCAAGGTCGACTTCTCAAAATAAGAGACTGCCGAGTGAACCTTGGCACGAAGAAAGGGCCGTTGCTCTTAAGCAACGGCCCTTCTTATTTCCCGCTGGAACCGTAGAGTCATTGCGTCCAGGATAGAAGAGGACTACTTCGTGAACGAGGAGATTGCAGTTGCTTCGTCGTCACGCACATCGAACACCGTGTAGAGCTTGGTGATCTGCAGCAGGTCCTGAACCTTCTTCGTCAGGTTGAGCAGTTTCAGCTCGCCGCCTGCATTCTTGACTGTTGTGAAAGCGCTGACGAGTTCCCCGATTCCTGAGCTGTCAATATAGTTGATATTCCCGAGGTTCAGAAGAATCTGCTTCTGACCCTTGCTCAGCAGATCGCGAACCGCGTCGCGAATCGTTACGCTGCCTTCGCCGAGGGTAATACGGCCGCTCAGATCCAGGATAGTGACGCCGTCCACTTGGCGGGTAGATACTTTCATGCTCATGATTACTGTTCTCCTTAGGTCCCCGACTTCGCGGGTGTGCGGTGCTTGATGAGAGTGAGCTCGGTGCCCGGATGCAACTTGCGAAAGTTTACCTCATCCATGAACGAACGAATCAGAAAGATACCTCGGCCTGATCCTCGCAGAATATTTTCCGGCGCGAGCGGGTCTGGAAGCGTGGTGGGATCGAGCCCGGGGCCCTGGTCGGTGATGCGAATAACAAGATCGTTCGACGTCGTCTCGAAAGAGGCGGTGATGTGTTTATTGAGATCGTATGCATTTCCGTGCAGTACAGCGTTGACCGCAGCCTCGCGAACCGCCATCGCGATGTAGGGAATCGTGTCTTCGTCGAAGCCGGCGCGCTGCGCGTACTGCTCCGCCGTCTGCTCAATCTTGTTCACACTGTCCAGTGTTGAATCGAGAGTGTAACTGACGCGGCTTGTCGTTGAGTCGGCCAAGGCTGTCCTTGAAGTTCTTACGTGCACGTCGTCAGTGGCAGACAACAGCGATGATGGCAGTGTGCTTGTGCTTTTCTCGAATGTCAAGATTTGCTCCCTTCGCTACAGCGTCCACCGCTGTCCGGGCACTAACCATCCCGGAGATACCTAACTAAACACAACATCTGCTCTATCGGCAAATCCTTGTTGGCTAAACTGCGAAGAAACAGGCTTTGAATGCGGCGCCCGATTACCTCGGTGCGTGCGGCGTGTCTTCCAGGACAAACGCTGATCGCGCAATCACGGCCACAATCCTGGTGCTCGATGGAAGACGACTCCATCTCTCAATAGCCAAATCGGTTACCTATGTACCATGAACGAAGCCACGCACGGATCGTCTTCCCGTATCTAGATATCCGCGCCCTCTTCCATCGTCCTGCTGGTCCCGGGAGAGACCAATATCTGAGAATCTGCGGAAGAGGGACAAGGTTCGCTGACGAGCGGAGAAGATGTCCCATGCTGTATCCCGCTCAAGGGCGGGGTGGCCGATGACCAAGGCACAAGTATGCAAAGTCTGGTAATCTCGCGCGAGCAGCCATGACCCGAAATGGAAACGAGAGGACGACAGTATCAGCGTTGGTGGGCAATGCAATCACCGACTCCCGCGGCGCTCTGCTGGGTCGTGTCCATGAATTTGCCGTCCTGCCTGGGGACGACTCTTCCCGCGTCCAGGGCCTGATTCTCAAGCTTTCCACCAAAGTCAGCGACAGGAAATGCACGATGGCGCCGATTCGTGATCTGCAACGATTGGGGCGCGAGCTGCGACTTGGGGACGGGGCCTTCCTCATCGCTCCTCCTCAGGATCCCACACTCGTCCTGCTGGAACGCGATCTGCTGGATCAGCAGATTATTGATGTCCATGGCAGAAAAGTGGTCCGCGTCAACGACGTGGTTCTCGACTGGGAGCACACCCCGGATGGGGGACTTTCTTTACGGATCGTCGAGGTTGAGGTAGGTCTTCGGGGAGCTGTCCGGCGCCTTCTCAAGGGACTCCCCGCGAATACTGTGGAGACTCTGGCATGTCGGTTCAGTCCCAGCCTCATCCCGTGGGACTTTGTAGACCTTATTGATCCCTCTCGGCGCGTCCGCCTGAAGGTAGACCAGGACAGACTGGCGCAGATGCACCCCTCAGATATTGCCGACATCCTGGAAGAGTTGGCTCCCCCCGAGCGCCAGGCGCTCTTCGAGAGTCTCGATGAGGAAGTAGCAGCGGAGACCCTGGAAGAGGTTGAGCCACGGTTGCAGAAATCGCTGATTCAGTCGCTGGGATCGGAACAGGTCGCGGGCATCGTGGAAGAGATGGATCCGGGAGCAGCTGCCGACCTGCTGGCCGAGCTCTCAGATGAGAAATCCGAGGCCATTCTGGGCGAGATGAGCCCGGAAGAGCGGGACGAGGTCAAGGAACTGCTCGAGTTCTCTCAGGACTCTGCTGCTGGTCGAATGACCACTGAATACATCGCTCTACCGGCATCTTCTACGGTCGCCGATGTTCATACCGCATTGCGTCAGTTCGAAGGGGATATCGAACTGGTCACCGATCTCTACCTTCTGGATGAGAAAGATCGTCTCTCGGGAGTAGTCCCCATCGTTCACATTCTCCTGGCTAACGCTGGCGATGTTCTTGCGGAACTACCCCATGGCCATCTGATTACCTGCCAGGTGGATACTGGGGGCCGAAAAGTGGCTGAGCTCTTTGACAAGTACAATCTTCATTCCCTGCCAGTGGTTGACGTCGACCGAAAGCTGGTTGGCGTGGTTCATGCGGAGCAGGTGATCGCGCTTCTGCGGGATCAGTAAAAAGTCCCTGCAATCAGACATAATGGGAATGGGATGAAGATTCTTTACGCCGGAAGCCTGTCCGCCAACGACTCCGCCCTATACCGCCTGTGGGCGCTTGAACGTCTCGGGCACAAGGTCATTCCTCTCAATTCAATCTCTTACGCCGCGACCAATCCTATTGTCCAACGGATCGTCTTTCGGCTGGTCATGGGCCCCCAGGTGGATCGGCTGAACCGGGATATTCTCGAGATGGCTGAGCGGGAGCGGCCTGACGTGGTATGGGCTGACAAGCTGCTCTGGATGAAGCCGAGCACGGTTCAGCGGTTACGCTCGCTTGGCATCGTCACGGTAAGCTACATGATCGACAACGCTTTCGGGCCCCGTAGAGACCCAGGCTGGCGCCTCTATATGAAGACCATTCCGCAATACGATCTTCATGTTGTGCAGCGAAGCAAGAACATTGAGGATTACCGATCCCGCGGAGCTCGCGACGTGATCAAAATCCAGACAGCCTACGAACCCACACTGCAATTTCCGCCTCCCGCTGACTGGTCTGATCGCAATCGCAACCGCGAGGTCTCTTTCTGCGGTACGCCCTATGACGACCGCGCCTCCGTTCTTGCGAGGCTGTCTAACGAGTTCGGCGTCGTGATCTCCGGTTCCGAGCGAAGTTGGAAGCGCGCTCTTGGCCCCGATCAGTTCACGAAACTCTACCGTGAGGGGGAACTGCACCTCGACAAATATCGCGACGCCATCTGGCGTTCCAAGATCAACCTGAGCTTCATCACGCACTCTAACCAGGACGAATTTGTACACAAAAGCTTCGAGATCGCCGCGTGCGGCGGCTTCCTGCTCGCCGAAAGGTCTCAGGGGCATCTGGATCGCTTTGTGGAGGGTGAAGAAGCCGTCTTCTTCACGGGCTACGACGAGCTCGCAGCTCAGATTCGCCGCTATCTTCCGGACGAGTCTGCCCGTGCCCGGATCGCGGCAGCCGGTCAGCGTCGGGCAGAGCGCGACGGCTATCACAACGATCGGCAGGTAGGGCTCATCGTGGAGCGGATCGAGTCGATCTTGCGCTCGGAGCCCGAATCGACTAGTCGCTGACGGTCACGACCCGGATTTCGGCGAGATTCCGGACCTAGCGCTGCGGCTTTTTGTCGCCGCTGGAGACCAGCTTGAGTCCATCGTCTAGGAGAGGGAGGCCGTCGACGCTGGTTGCCACGATAACCTCGGCCTGATGCTCGGGTGCCTTCGACCTCGGTCAAGGGATAGAGCACCCAGTATTTGTCGGTTCCTTCAGCGGCGAGGTAGCTATGCAGCATCCGGCGGTGGGTGTCGGGACCTGCGGGAAACCCGGCCTTTTCCCAGAAGATCCAGCGCAAGCGTCGATAGCTACTTTGGCTGCGAGATACCCTCAGGCCATTCGCCTGCGGAGTCTTCCCGCTACAGGCTATACTTTACCTATGTCCATCGTTCGCAATGCCGCTGCCATCGCCAAGGGAATGAGCGTTACGCTGAAGGAGGCTTTTCAGCCTACGGAAGTAGAGAATTATCCCGACGGCAAAGGGCCTATGCGCGGCGCGAAGTTCCAGGAGCGATTCCGCGGCAAGCATCAGCTGCAGCGCGACGAGAACGGCCTGGAGAAGTGCGTAGCTTGCTTTCTTTGTGCAGCGGCCTGTCCTTCAAACTGTATCTACATCGAGGCGGCTGAAAATACAGAAGAGAAGCGCATCTCAAGCGCCGAGCGATATGCCAAGGTGTACAACATCGATTACAACCGCTGCATCTTCTGCGGTTACTGCGTGGAAGCCTGCCCGACCGATGCCATCACTCACGGGCATGGGTTCGAACTCGCGTCGCTGAACGCAACTACGTTGGTGATGCGCAAGGAGGATCTCCTGGTGCCTTCTCCAACTGTCCCCGATGTTGTGCTTTCAGACAAGGACAAAGCCGAGGTTCTGGCCTAAACCGCAGAGCGCCAGAAATATGGGATTCAGCGGTTCGAAGCGTCGGCTTGCGGAGACGCGAAGTGAATCGCGCGATGCCGGAAAGACGTCAAATAGAGATGATTACAGCCCCGTTCCACCCTTTGCAGAAGGTGCTTGAGAGTCGAATCGCCATCATCGATGGAGCGATGGGCACGACGATTCGCACCTATGGAATGACGGAAGCTGACATTCGCAGCGAGCGCTTCAGAGATGCGAAGAAGGATCTTCTGAACAACGGCGACCTGTTCTCGTTGACCCAACCGGAGATGATCGGCGACATCCATCGCCGTTTTCTGGAGGCAGGTGCCGACATCATCGAGACAAATACCTTCGGCGCGACCAGCATCGCACAGAGCGAGTTTTTTGTGGACGATCCTCGCGAACATGGGGGCCGGAAGAATCCCGAGTTTTACCAGAAGATCATCGATGACAAGTTCCTCGGCGATCTTGCCTGGGAGATCAACGAGCAGTCCGCTCGTCAATGCAGGGAGTGGGCGGATCGTGTCGCAAACCAGACTGGACGCCAGCGATTTGTCGCCGGTGCGGTCGGGCCGCTCACAGTGTCGCTTTCAAACTCGCCGGACGCCGACGATCCGGGCTTCCGCGTTGTGACCTTCGACCAGGTGAAGACAGCGTATGCGCAGCAGGTCCGCGCGTTGATCGCTGGAGGCTCTGACCTGCTGCTGGTCGAGACGATCTTCGATTCTCTGAACGCCAAGGCGGCTCTGGTGGCCATTCGAGAAGTCTTCGATGAGGATGGCACGGTGTTGCCAATTATGATCTCCGCGGCCGTCGGCCGAGGTGGCGAGACGATGATCTCCGCACAGACAGTCGAAGCTTTCTGGAACGCTGTGGAACATGCAAAGCCGCTCTCCGTTGGCCTCAACTGCTCGCTGGGGCCGGACCTGATGTATCCGTTCCTCGAAGAGTTATCGCAGAAGACAACAGCCGCGGTCTCTGCTTATCCGAATGCGGGTTTGCCGAACCCACTCTCCCCGACAGGATTCGACCTCAATCCGGAAGATATGGCTCGCTATCTTGCTGAGTTTGCCGAGGGAAATCTGATCAACATCGCTGGCGGATGCTGCGGAAACACCCCGGAGCACATAGCCGCTATCGCGAAAGCTCTTGAGGGCAAGGCTCCGCGGTCGCTTCGCCGCGCCGAAGCAGAGGTCGCTGCGTGAGTGTATTGGAAAGCAGCTCCGCGGTGGCGGAGACAAAGCCACTGCGCCTCTCTGGCTCGCAACCTTTCACCCAGCAGCCGGGCGTCTTTATCATCCTCGGGGAGCGGACCAATGTCGCCGGCTCTCCGAAGTTCGCCAGGCTCATCAAGGAAGGCAAGTACGAGGAGGCTGTCAGTGTAGCGCGGCAGCAGGTAGAGAACGGCGCCAACGTCCTTGATATCTGCATGGATGAGGGCATGATCGACGGCGTCGCCGCGATGAGTCGCTACCTGCAGCTTCTCGCGAGCGAGCCCGAGGTGGCCAAGGTCCCCTTCATGGTGGACTCCTCCAAGTGGGAGGTCATCCAGGCCGGATTAAAGTGCCTGCAAGGCAAGGGAATCGTGAACTCCATCTCTCTGAAAGAGGGAGAGGACAAGTTTCGGGAGAATGCGCGGACAGTCCTGAAGTACGGGGCTGCGGTTGTGGTCATGGCTTTCGACGAGCAGGGCCAGGCCGCGACCTACGAAGACAAGATCCGTATCTGCGAGCGC
The DNA here is from genome assembly GCF_036877565.1 of Edaphobacter sp. HDX4. Classification (NCBI taxonomy): domain Bacteria; kingdom Pseudomonadati; phylum Acidobacteriota; class Terriglobia; order Terriglobales; family Acidobacteriaceae; genus Edaphobacter; species Edaphobacter sp. HDX4. The sequence goes on along the minus strand of NZ_JAEDXW010000005.1, from coordinate 17,233 downwards.
GCTTACAAAATCCTCGTCGACGAGGTTGGCTTCCCTCCGGAAGACATTATCTTCGATCCGAACATCCTTACAGTCGCCACCGGTATGGAGGAGCACAACAACTACGCGGTCGACTTCATCAATGCGACCCGTTGGATCAAGCAGAACCTGCCCCATGCCAAGGTCTCAGGTGGTGTCTCAAATATCTCCTTCAGCTTCCGCGGAAACAACAAGGTCCGAGAGGCCATGCACTCGGCATTTCTGTATCACGCTATCGGGGCAGGCCTCGATATGGGCATCGTTAATGCCGGTCAGCTTGAGATCTACGAGGAGATCGAGCCACAGCTGAAGGTGCTGGTCGAAGATGTGCTGCTCAATCGCCGCCCTGATGCCACCGAGCGGCTGGTGGATTACGGAGAAGCTCTGAAGGCTGCCGGATCCGATTCGACTGCGACCGAGAAGAAGGCAGAGGCGTGGCGCAGCGGTACGGTCGAGGAACGGTTGTCGCATGCCCTGGTAAAGGGAATCGACACCTACATCGAGGGTGACACGGAGGAGGCGCGCGCGAAGCTGGGCCGCCCTCTCCTGGTGATTGAAGGCCCCCTGATGGACGGGATGAGCGTCGTCGGTGATCTCTTTGGAGCCGGCAAGATGTTCCTGCCTCAAGTGGTAAAGTCCGCGCGCGTAATGAAAAAGGCGGTCGCATACCTGACCCCGTTCATGGAAGCCGAGAAGGCTGCGATGGCGGCTGCGGGGCAGGAGGTAAGGACCCAGGGCAAGATCGTCCTTGCCACGGTGAAAGGCGACGTCCATGACATCGGCAAGAACATCGTCGGGGTCGTGCTGGCCTGCAACAACTACGAGGTGATCGACTTGGGCGTGATGGTTCCGGCCGAGAAGATCCTGGAGCGCGCCCGAGAGGTTCGGGCTGATATTATCGGGTTGAGCGGTCTCATCACGCCGTCCCTCGATGAGATGATCCACGTTGCACGAGAGATGGAGCGGCAAGGCTTCAGGCAGCCTCTGCTGATCGGCGGAGCCACCACCAGCCGCGCCCACACAGCCATCAAGATTGCGCCGCACTACAGCCAGCCGGTCATCCATGTCCTCGATGCCAGCAGGGCGGTTCCCGTATCGACCAGTCTGCTGAGCGACGAGAGCAGGGACACCTTCGTGGAGCAGCACCAGGCCGAGTACGAGGCCGTGCGGAAGTCTCATGCCGCGCCGCGGCTGAAAGCTCTTCCTCTGGAAGAGGCGCGCCGCCGCGGGACGCCGATCGACTGGCGCGTGGAAGACATAGCCGTACCCGAGTTTATGGGCGTCCGCGTTCTCGACAACTTCCCTCTGGCGACATTGCGCGACTTTATCGACTGGTCTCCGTTCTTTCACGCCTGGGGTCTCAAAGGCATCTATCCGCGCATCTTCGATCATGCGGAGTACGGCATCCACGCGCAGCAACTGTTCAAGGAAGGCAATACGCTGCTGGACCGCATCATCGAAGGGAATCTGATCACCGCGAGAGCAGTCTACGGATTCTTCCCCGCAAACGCAGTGGGCGATGATGTCGCGGTCTACGCGGATTGCACACACGCACAAGAACTCGCCCGCTTCCATTTCTTGCGCCAGCAGGTGAATCGTGAGGGAACCGAGCCCTGCCGATCGCTGGCAGACTTTATCGCTCCAACGGAGACTGGGCTCCACGATTCTATCGGCGCGTTCGCGGTGACCAGTGGAATCGGTCTCAAAGACCTGTGCAACCGCTTCAGGGCAGAGAACGACGATTACAGTGCCATCATGGCCGAGGCCATCGCGGACAGGCTGGCCGAGGCGTTCGCCGAGTGCCTGCACCTGCGCGTTCGCGAGGAGTGGGGGTACGGACGAGACGAGAAGCTAACCAATGACGAGATGATCCAGGAGAAATACCGGGGCATTCGCCCAGCTCCCGGATACCCCGCCTGTCCAGACCACACGGAGAAGGGAACCATCTGGCAGCTGCTCGATGTGGAGAAAAACACAGGCATCCAGATTACGGAGTCCTTTGCGATGTGGCCGGGTTCGAGCATCAGCGGAATCTACTTCGCTCATCCGAAGTCGCGTTACTTCAGTCTGGGCAAGATCGATCGCGATCAGGTTGAGAGCTACCATCTCCGCAAGGGAATGAGCGTGGCAGACGTGGAGCGCTGGCTGGGTCCCAATCTGAACTATGATCCCTCCTGAATCCAGTTCTTCGACACTAAGACTGACATGATTTAGTCCGTTGAAAAGACAGTCGGAACGCCTCAAGGCGGATAAAATAAAGGTGATGATGGCTTGCCCGGGGTCCTGGGCGGGTACTTCGACCCCGAAGGTGAATCGTGAAAGAACATGGATAGGCAGGCAATTCTTCATCTCTGCAGCCGGGAGAACTTACGTCCCCTTCGGGACAAAATTCTTAGCATATCGGGGTTCGAGGTTGATTCCACTCTGACACCGGATGATGTACCCCAGATGCTTGCGTCCAGGCGCTACGATCTTGTTCTCCTCGACATCGAGGGGGAAGAGAAGATCCCGATGGCTGAGAGGCTCTGCAGCCAGATCAAGAAAGAACTTCCTGAACAGAAAGTGGCGTTTGTCTGTAACTCGCGGGTAGCGATGTTGACCGATTGCGCGGACGAAGTCCTGCATACAGAGTTCGATCCGGCGGCTTTCGTGAAGGGCGTTCGCGAGGCTGCGGGCCGCTAGGCGACCCCATTCCTTGCGATGGGCCTCTGCGTGTGTTACAAAAGATGTGTTCAGTCTGTTTCGGAAACACTTCCGCCCAGACGCGAATTTCATGAAGAGTGGTTGAGGGACGAGCCCTGTGACGCCACGACAACCGGCCTGAAACCATTATTTCGGGCGACCGGTGTCAACTCTCTCCTGGTAACAGGGAACATGAGATTCGAGGGGTGACCCTTACAAGTAACCCCGCGATCTTTAATCTACCCTCCTGCACATGTTTTTAACTTGTGCAGCGTTCCATGAGAGACGTCACGCGACTTTTACCTTCCTCCACCTTGGAGAGAGCGTAATGAGTTATTCCTGTACGTCGACGGCCTACGAGCTGAAGTGCAATGAGTGCGGCAAGGTGTTTGGTAACCAGCCGCTGTCTGCTTGCCCGGACTGCCTTGCTCCCCTTGAGGTGGTATACGATCTGGACTCCGCACGCGGCATCTTCACCCGTGAGGCCATTGCGAAGGGACCAGCGAATATCTGGCGATATTCAACGCTTCTTCCGCTACCCAGGGGCTTTGAGCCAGACCTGCCCGTTGGTTTCACCCCACTTGTGCGGGCAAAGAATCTGGGAAAGCGGATCGGGGCTTCCAATCTCTACATCAAGAATGACGCTGTATGCTTTCCAACGCTCAGCTTTAAGGATCGCGTCGTCTCCATCGCCCTTGCGAACGCACAGGGCTTCGGTTTTGAGACCGTAGGCTGCTCGTCCACAGGAAACCTGGCGAACTCCGTAGCCGCTCAGGCCGTTCGTCTGGGACTTAAAGCGTGTGTGCTTGTTCCGTCCGACCTGGAAGCCGCGAAGATCCTCAATACCCAGGTCTATGGTGCCCGCCTCGTGCGTATCGATGGCAACTACGATCATGTCAATCGGCTGTGCACGCTGATCGCCGATGAGTACAACTGGGGCTTTGTTAACGTCAATCTGCGACCCTACTATGCCGAGGGATCGAAGACGGTCGGATACGAGATCGCCGAGCAACTTGGCTGGCGGCTGCCGGACAACGTAGTTGTCCCGATGGCTGGCGGCTCCCTGATTCGGAAGATTCGTAAGGCGTTCCAAGAACTGATCTATCTAGGCCTGGTCGAGGAGAAACCTGTCCGCTTCTTCGGTGCGCAGGCCACGGGCTGCTCTCCTATCTCGCAGGCAGTGAAGCAGGGCCTGGATTACATTGAGCCGCAGCGTCCCAATACGATCGCCCGGTCCCTCGCTATCGGCAATCCTGCTGATGGACCGGCTGCGGCGAAGATGATCCAGCAAACCGGCGGATGGGCAGAAGATGTATCCGATGTCGAGATCGTCTCTGGAATCCAGGAACTCGCTGAAACTGAGGGAATCTTCACTGAGACGGCTGGCGGTGTGACGACGGCGGTGACGGCACGACTCTACGCTCACGGCCGTATCTCTCCCGATGAGCTCACCGTAAGCTGCATCACCGGAAACGGCCTCAAGACCACAGATGCAGTAGCTGGACACTATGAGCAGGGACGCGCTGTTCGTCCGCGCCTTGCCGACTTCGATGCATATTTGCGCGAGCTCGACGAAGTACCGGAGCCCGCTTTGGTTACAGCAGGAGGAAACTGAATCACATGGCCGTCAAAGTAACACTACCCACAGCATTCACCCGTCACACTGACGGTCGTAAGCAGTTCGATTCCACCGCGGAGAACCTCTCCGCGCTTCTGTCCGACATCGACCAGACCTTCCCGGCCCTTGGGAATCAGATCAAAGATGAGGATGGGAAACTTCGCCGCTTCATCAACATCTACGTCAACGACGAAGACATCCGGTTCCTGGGAGGCGATACCTATGCCTTTCAGGACGGAGACGAGATTATGCTGATCCCGTCGATCGCCGGCGGCTGCTAACCCCCTGTAGTCTCTCGCGAAGGGCGCCGAAGAGATTCGGCGCCCTTTGTGTTGTTGCTGCGGATGAGGAGGTCTGAGCAACGCTTCGTCGGAGAACGCGCTCTTATCTTGCAGATGTTGCGTATTTTAGCTGCAGAAAGAAGGCACCCGCGATGTTCCTCATCCTAGCTGTAGTTTTGTTTGTTATTTGGATCGCCAGCTTCCTGGTCTTCAAAACAGCCGGTATTCTCATTCATCTTCTTCTCTTGTTTGCAATCCTCTCGGTCGTGATGCACTTCATCAGTGGAAAGCGCGCCGCCTGAACTGCAAAAAGCCGGGCCAAAGCCCGGCTTTTCCAGCTCTCTCGATGTGCGTGTTATTGCCGAGAGACGGGCTGCGGAGGAAGATCTATATTCGTCGGAAGAACCTTGGCAAGTGCCTCCGGCTTCTCCTCCTTCAGCTCAGGGAGTTTCCCTTCCAGGGCGATCTGCAGCACCTGATCCATATCCTGGACGAAGTGAAGCTTCATCGACCCCTTCAGCAACTCAGGTAGCTCAGCAAGATCCTTCTTGTTCTCATCTGGAAGAACCGCTTCGTAGATCCCTGCACGATGCGCCGCCAGAAGCTTCTCTTTCAAGCCTCCAATGGGAAGCACCTTGCCGCGCAGCGTGATCTCGCCGGTCATCGCAATATCACGGCGTACCTTGATTCCCGTGAGAGCACTCGCCAGTGCGGTTGCGAGGGTGATACCAGCAGAGGGACCATCCTTCGGAATCGCACCTTCCGGCACATGAACGTGAATGTCAACGTTACGATAGAAATCCTTGCCGAGTCCCAGCTGGTGTGACCGCGAGCGGATGTAGCTCAAGGCAGCCTGCGCCGACTCCTGCATAACATCGCCCAGCTGTCCGGTCGTGGTGAGCTTTCCTTTACCATCCAGCACCTGAACCTCAGTCTGCAGAATCGTACCCCCCATCTCCGTCCAGGCCAGCCCAGTCACCAGGCCGACCTCGCTCTTTTCATGGACCTGTGAATCCCGGAACTTTGCCACCCCGAGCAGATCGGGCAGATTCTCTCCTGTGATGACCTCTTCGTGCGAAGGACCGTCCTTCACCACGCGGCGAGCCACCTTGCGGCAGACATTTCCGATCTCCCGCTCCAGGTTTCTAACACCCGCCTCCCGCGTATATCCGCGGATAAGGTGTTTGAGCGCGTCATCTCCAAAGCTGACCTGCTTATCAGTCAGACCGGTGGCCTCACGCTGTTTCTTCACGAGATATTGCTTGGCGATCTCCAGCTTCTCGAGCTCGGTGTAACCGCTGAGACGGAGAATCTCCATCCGGTCCTGCAAGGGGCCGGGAATGGTGTGGAGCACGTTGGCTGTCGCGACAAACAAAACCTGTGAGAGGTCATACTCCACATCCAGGTAATGATCCTGGAACGACGTGTTCTGCTCCGGATCGAGAACCTCCAGCAGAGCACTGGCTGGGTCGCCGCGGAAGTCCGAAGCCATCTTGTCGATCTCGTCCAGCATGAAGACCGGGTTCTTGGTTCCGGCTTTCTTCATCGACTGAATGATCTGTCCCGGCAACGCACCGATGTAGGTGCGGCGATGGCCGCGAATCTCAGCTTCGTCTCGTACGCCGCCGAGCGACATCCGGACGAACTTGCGTCCAGTCGCCTTTGCGATCGACATGCCAAGCGACGTCTTACCTACGCCTGGAGGCCCTACGAAGCAGAGGATTGAGCCCTTGGGATTCTTGACCAGCTGACGCACTGCAAGAAATTCGAGAATACGTTCCTTGATCTTCTCAAGACCGTAGTGATCCTCGTTGAGAATCGTCTCGGCGTGCTCGATCGATCGAATCTCCTTTGACCGCTTCTTCCACGGCACTGCGAGAAGCCAGTCCAGATAGTTCCGCGAGACCGTAGATTCGGCAGACATCGGAGGCATCGCTTCGAGCTTCTTCAGCTCCTGGAGCGACTTCTCCAGCACCTCTCTGGGCATGCCGGCGGCTTCGATCTTCTTCTTCAACTCGTCGAACTCGGACTTTTCTCCGCGACCAAGCTCCTTCTGGATAGCCTTGATCTTTTCGTTGAGGTAGTACTCTTTCTGAGCCTTTTCCATCTGCCGCTTTACTCGCGACTGGATGGTGCGATCCATGTTGAGCTTCTCGATTGCGAGATCGAGCACATCTCCAACCCGCGTGAGCCGCTGCTCCGGGTCGAAGACCTCCAGAAGCTGCTGCTTCTCTTCGATGGGGAGCTGCAGGTTTGCCGCAATCGTATCTGCCAGCTTTGCCGGCTCATCCGATCGAACACTGGCCGCCATCGTCTCGTAGTTCAGGGACTGCTGGAGCTTTACATACTGCTCGAACAGGGAATGGACCCGCTGCATCTGCTGCTCGACCTGCGGCGTCATCTCCAACTGGGTTCGCCCCGTGCGAACGGTAGCGACGAAGAAGCCATCCGTATCGATCACCTCAACGGAGCGCGCTCGTTCGACGCCTTCCACCAGAACCTTGATGTTGCCATCGGGCATCTTGACGCTCTGCACGATATTGCCGATGGTGCCGGTGGCATAGATGTCGTCAGCCGTTGGTTCGTCGACGGATGCGTCATGCTGGGTTGCCAGGAAGATTTTGCGGTCGCCGGATAGAGCCTCTTCGAGAGCGCGAACACTCGATTCACGACCGACAACGAACGGCGTCATCATGAAGGGGAAGATGACCATATCGCGAATCGGCATCATGGGAAGCTTTTGGGTTCCGCCGCTTAACGTTTCTTTGCTAGGGTTGCTCATAAGTCTCCCCGATTAGACGCTCGCCGAGATGCAAAGATGCACACCTCTGACTTGGCTTCCGGTGATTGTACTGCTTGGCCTTGGACGGGCTGATGACGAAAAAGTAGCAGACAGGTCCTCACAGTCCTCTTGACAGAATACTGTCCTGGCCTGCAAGAGGTTCAAAGAAGAGTTCAGCCTGTTAACGCCCCGGAATAGCCTCCGGATGCGATCAACCTGCCTTCTCGAGAAGCATCGGGACTGTCAGATCTCGGTTCTTCACCATCGTATCGGTGATGACGATCTCTTTGACCTTCTTATTCCCTGGAACGTGATACATCAGGTCAAGCATCAGTTCTTCGATAATCATTCGCAGGCCGCGAGCGCCTACCTTTCGCAACAGTGCCTCGCGAGCGATCGCTCTTGCGGCATCCTCGGTAAACGTCACCTTGACGCCTTCAAAGTCGAACAACTTCGCGTACTGCTTGAGAATCGCATTCCGCGGCTTGGTAAGAATCTCGATCAGTGCAGCCTCATCCAGTTCATCCAGGATGCCCATGACAGGAAGGCGACCGACGAACTCGGGAATCAACCCATACTTCAACAGGTCCTGAGGCTCAGCCTGACGCAATAGCTCGGAGTCTCGCTGGGCGCGGATTGGCATGACCTCTCCATCGACCGCAGCGTCTGGATCGGTCACTGCGCGGAACCCGAGAGCCTTCTTGCCGACCCGGCGGCCGATCACCTTCTCAAGTCCAACGAAGGCGCCCCCGCAGATAAACAGGATATTTGTGGTGTCGACCGCAGTGAACTCCTGGTGCGGGTGCTTGCGACCACCCTGAGGCGGAACATTCGCGACCGTGCCTTCCAGGATTTTGAGCAGCGCCTGCTGCACGCCTTCGCCCGAAACGTCACGAGTGATCGAAGGATTCTCGTCTTTGCGGCCGATTTTGTCGATCTCGTCGATGTAGATAATGCCGGACTGCGCACGAGCGACGTCTCCATCGGCCGCCTGTAGCAGCTTCAGGATGATGTTCTCCACATCCTCGCCCACATAACCAGCCTCGGTGAGGGTAGTGGCGTCGACAATCGCAAACGGAACGTCCAGCATCTTCGCGAGCGTGTGCGCCAGCAAGGTCTTTCCCGATCCGGTAGGACCAACCAGAAGAATGTTCGACTTCGCCAGCTCTACATCGTTGCCGCGAGTCTTGTTCATCTGGATCCGCTTGTAGTGGTTGTAGACCGCGACAGCCAGCTTTTTCTTCGTTGTATCCTGACCGATTACATACTCATCCAGGAAGGCCTTTACCTCCTGCGGTTTCGGCAGGTGGGCCGGCGCAGTGCCGGGCGCTGTCTCCGTGCGATCGTCTTCCAGAATGGAATTGCAGACAGCCACGCACTCGTCACAGATGTACGCCCGCGGGTAATCCGAGGGCGACGAGATCAGCTTGGCCACGGCATCCTGCGATTTGTGGCAAAAAGAGCAGCGAAGCGATTCCTCTGTACCCCGGGATGTTTTCATAAATGGGACGACTCCTGGTAAGGCAATACAACCAATCTACTGTTAACAATCTTACACCCGTTTTATGGAGCAGCGGCTTGGGGGTAACTCCTCCGATGCTTACCCGAAACGGTGAGACCCGGGAATCGTCCCGGGCCTCACCGTTCTTTGGCTTACTGGCTGCTAGGTACGAGGACGATCGATGATGTCGTCGATAATCCCGTACTCCTTGGCCTGAGGTGCGGTCATGATGAAGTCGCGCTCCACGTCCCGCTCAATTCTCTCCAGCGTCTGGCCGGTGCTGGCGCTCATCAGTTTGTTGGTAATCTCCCGAATGCGAAGAATCTCGCGTGCGTGGATATCGATGTCCGTCGCCTGTCCGCTCAAGCCGCCCATCGATGGTTGATGGATGAGGATGCGGGAGTTGGGAAGCGCGAAACGCTTGCCCTTCTTTCCCGCCATCAGCAGAAATGCTCCCATCGAGGCCGCCTGACCGATGCAGAACGTAACCACATCGTTCTTGATGTACTGCATCGTGTCATAGATCGCCAGACCCGCTGTAATCGATCCGCCGGGCGAATTGATGTAGAGCTGAATGTCCTTTTCCGGATCCTCGCCGCTCAGGAACAACATCTGCGCGATAATCACGTTCGCAATGTTGTCATCGATCGGCGTTCCCAGAAAAATGATGTTGTCGCGAAGCAGACGGCTGTAGATGTCGTAGGCGCGCTCGCCACGACTCGTCTGCTCGATCACCATCGGTACCAGTCCCATAACGCTCTCTTTCCTTTTCTTCGTATAAGCCGGGTTGTGAGCTGAGGGGATAACTCTTACGAGGCCAGCTTCTCGTAGAGCACGCTTGCCGTCTTTTCGCGCCGCATCTGCTCGCGAATCCGATCCAGGCCGCCATCCTTGGCCAGCCGCTCACGAAGCGTCTCCATGGGTTCGCGCGACTGCAACGAAAGCATCAGCAGTTCACGATCCAGGTCTTCTTCGCTTACGCTGATCTGTTCGGCTTCGCCGATCTTATCCAGGATCATCGACGCCTTCACTTCATTCAGAGCCTGATCACGTTGTGCGTCACGAAGCCGAGCGAAGTCGAGCTTCCGCATCTCTTCCGGGTTCATGCCCTGCTGGGCCAGTGCCCTCAGGCCACGATCCAGTCTTGCATCGACCTGTTGCTGTACGAAGGACTCCGGGATGGGGAACTGGAACTTGTTTACCAGCTCATCCAGCATCCGATCGCGGGCCTGGCTCTCCAGCGCGTTCTTCTTGCGGTCTCCCGCCATCTCGCGAAGCTTGCTCTCAAAATCGTCCCAGCTCTCATAGTCACCGAGCTGCTTGGCGAACTCCGCGTCACGCTCAGGATAGGTCTTGCGCTTGATCGATTTGACCGTAACGTCATAGCCGACCGTCTGGCCCGCCAACCGCTGCTCACCAAACTCGGCAGGGTACGTCACCTCGAAGCTCATCTCCTGACCCGGCTTCGCGCCTCGCAACGCCTCTGTGAAGGCGGGCAGGGTATTTTTGCCACCAACTTCCACCAGCACGTCTTCGCCGGTGATCGGCTCGGCCTTCGTGGCGTTCTCAACGCCGTCTTCCGTAACCGTCTGGGCCAGGTCTTTGACCTCACCTTTGAACTGGATCTCCGCCCAGTCTCCATCGGCCAGCGGACGATCTTCTTCGACGGGCTCGACCGTAGCATGGCTATCCAGAACCCGGCTAAGCTCGGCCTGATATTCGTCATCGGTCAGGGCTACGTCGGGACGTGCGATCTTCACGCTGTCGTAGCCTTCTACACCAAACTCCGGGGCTACTTCGAAGGCGGCCTTAAACTTCAGAGGCTCGCCATCATGCAATTGCAGGTCAAGCAATTGGGGTTCGGAGATGGGCCGAAGCTTCTGCTCATCGATGGCCTTCCGGAAGCGCTCCGAAACGAGGCTCTCCAGCACCTCCTGGCGCAGCTCTTTCGCGAACTTTGAGCGAACCAGGGATTCAGGTACCTTGCCTGCACGAAATCCGGGAATCCGCGCCAGCTTCTGATAGCGCTTGATGATGCTCTTGTAGGCCTTCGAAACCTCATCTGCGGGAACTTCTACTGCAATCTCTTTCGTCAGCTCCGGGTTCAGGGTCGGGCCGTGCTGATGCTGGTGATCGTTGGCCTGATCATGATCGTGGGCCGGCGTCTGCGCCGTCTCCGGCTGCTGCTCAGCAGCACTGGTCGTCTCGTTCGTCTCTGTCGGGGTCAAGTCCATGCCTTCCAATGTGGGTCACGTGAAATTGCGCCGCGGTCACTTCTACCGTGTAGGACCGCGCGGCACGCGCCTCTGTACTACTGTACGAGGCATCGTCGCGGAGGGTCAAACCGCCAGCCATCCCTCTGTCTGGCCATTCTCTAGAAGTGCGTTGCGGTTGCAGAATTGGGACCGTAGATCTCCAGTCGGATTCTCCATTGCGTTGAATCTCCGGGCTTGAGCGTGATCATCCCGGCCTTGTCGTCCTTCGGCCATTCCTCTCCCAGGGGATCGTCGTAGTTGAACCTTGGGTCGAGGGTTACGAATCGCCCATCTGCGGGAGCCGATACGTGGATCGCCTTGATGGAGGCCGACAGCATTGTGATTCTGATGCCAAAGTTGTTTTCCGGATCCCAAAGTTCAGCCACCGGGCCAGAGTCAAGCGGAGCCTGCCGTAGATTGACGAACGTATCGTCAAGACTCTCTCGCCCCAGCTCCTTTCCCGTGGTCGCGCTGAAGTCTTTAGAGGTTCCTTCGGTTGAGACAAGCCGGCCGGTCGGCACCCCCGAAGTGTTGCCTCGGAGCTCTTCTCTCATTACGCTCGGCAGACGTAACCGAACCTTGCCCCTGTCGCGGCTGAGAATCGAAAACCGGGGCCGCCAGCCAATCCCCACCGGCTCCGGCTTGTCTCCCGTGTTTTTCGCCACAATCCTGATCTCCAGTGCGCGCCCGCTCAGTTGCACCGTCGTCTTCACACTCATCCGTGAGGGCCACGCATCGCCTGAATCGTTCACCTGATAGAGCGCTTCCGCCTCACCGCCATCAGGCATGACGTTGCTCTTGATGCTGGTTCCGCTCTGTTCCAGCAAAAGACCTCCATCTGCTATGGCTAGATCTTGGTCTCTCTTGGCGGGAATATGAAGGACAGAGCCGTTCCATCTCGCAGTCAGATGATCATCCGCCGGCACGCCATAGAGCCGTCCGGCCCATGGCGCCTCGAAAGCACCTCCCAATCCCAGGCTGGCCTCCCCCAGCGCATCGTCTCCGGTCCCCGTCATCCGTGTTTCAGCCTCTGTGATCGAAGGGGAGTCCAGCAGGCTGACCCGGCGTTTATTCGGCAGCATCGCCGTAATCTGCAGAACATTCATGCCGCGACCGGGAAGGAGCGTCGCAGAGAGAAACTCGGGAATCGATCCGCCTTCAATGGGAGACCGCTCCAGGATCACAGGGTCCTGTCCACCTGGTCTTGGCACGGGTACCATGTGCGGCTGATCTCCCTGGCGGAGTTCAGCTTTGAACCGGGCGAAGCGCCCTCGCGTATGAGCTCGCCAACCTAGGGCGAGGCCCACCACCAGCACAGCCAGTATGCCGATAGTGACTACTCCAGACCTCAATACAACCTGTCTCCACAACCGCCTTAGCCAATCAGTGAACTGCGTCACGTACATTCGACCTACTCTGCTTTCTTTCGACTACTCTCCAACCGGATCGCCCCCAACGGAAAGGCGACAAGGAAAACTCCATCAATCGTACGTTTTGGAATATGACCGGCAGATAACTAAAATGAGATGCAGTGACACATCCCGCCGCCACAGTCCTTCCGGAAAATATCCTGCGGATCCATCAAACCATTATTCACTGTGATCAGTGTCCCCGGCTTCGCAGCTATTGCACGGCCATCGGGGAGACCAGACGCAGGGCCTACATGGACCAGATCTACTGGGCGCGACCGGTTCCCGGTTTCGGCGATCCGCGGGCTCGCGTCCTCATCCTTGGCCTTGCTCCTGGGGCTCACGGAGCCAACCGCACTGGCCGGCCCTTCACTGGCGATGGTTCCGGCTACTTCATGTACCCCGTCCTCCATCAGACCGGCTTTGCCAGCCAGCCGGAGGGAACCTCCCGTGACGACGGCCTCAAACTACGCAACGCATGGATCGCCTCCGTCGTCCGCTGCGCTCCGCCCGGCGACAAGCCCACCCCGCAGGAGATTCGCAACTGTGCCGCCCATCTCGACGCAGAGATAGCAGAGCTGAAGCGGCTCCGCGTTATAGTCTGTCTCGGCAAGATCGCCTTCGATGGCTATCTCGCGCACCTCTTCGCTCAAGGCATAATCACGCGTAAATCGGATTTCCGCTTCGCCCATGCCGCTCACTATGTTCTGCCGAACGGCCGTCACCTGCTTTGCAGCTACCATCCGTCCCTGCGCAACACCAACACGGGAAGGCTCGATGCTGCAATGTTTACCCGTATCTTCGTTCGGGCAAGGGAACTGGCGGGCCTGAAATAACGTCCATCTGATTGATTTGACTATATCAAGTCGTCGAAAGCTATCCATGGGGCCAACCCGCCCGTCAAGCACCGAATCCTACGATCTAGTAGGCGAGCTATGAGAATTAAAAAATTCTATGTCGAGGTAAGTCCCGAATGAGTGCAAAAAACTACTGGCTGGCTTTCGGAATTGGTGTCTCTGCCGGAGCAGCGGTCGCTCTCCTCTATGCTCCCCAGAGTGGTGCAAGAACGCGGAAGAAGCTTCGCGAAAGTGCCGAAGAAGCTGGAGATTATCTGCAGGATGCAGGCGACTATCTGAAAACACAGGCCGAACGCCTCACGGACGAGGCGCAGGATGCCATCACGCGCGCTCAGAAGCAGGCAGTTCACATGGTCGACAAGGCGGGCGGCCGAGCAAGCGATCTCGCTGACTCCGTCTCCGGAGCTGTCAACAGCGCTGTCAAATCCGCGAAATCGCTCGTCTAGTCGAAGGCTGTTCCCCAGATCTACTCGGGCGGCCCTACGGTCACCACGAAGTAGCTGGCAGGCGTATCGCCGACGTTCTGGATGTAGTGTTTGTCACCCGCAACACAAAGGCCCATGTCTCCTGCTGAGAGGCGTTGGGCCTTTCCATTTACCGTCAGCTCCACCGTGCCTTCTCGAACAAGCCAGATCTCGCTATGCAGATGGCTTTCGATCGGCTCATGCGGTGCGCCAACCTCCTGGGTCGTCTCGTGAATCTCAAGGCGAATATTCCCAGCCTTCAGCATCCCCAGTGCATACCGCTTCGAAACCCGTTTAGGAACCGCGCCAGGAGTGGCCGGTCCTGGCTTGAACACCCCGGACTCGAGGTTGGAGAGCGTTGCCGCCTCGGCTCTCTCGGGAAGGACAGCAACTGCTGAAAGCAAGGCTGGCAGAAGCGTGGCAAACTCACGACGATCCATAGAATTCTCAGTACCTCATCGTTGGCGTTCTAATAGCGCTTAAAACAATACGCCCCGGCCATTGAGCCGGGGCGTATTTGTTCTTGCAACTACTGAGGCTATACTGCGCTCAGTGCGAAACCGCCAACCTTCTCCTCGCCGTCGCTTGCGATGGGGCGATAGAACAGCTGGTTGTTCTCCATGTAGACCTCGAGGAACGCTGGCCGTTGCGCAATGCCACCGGCAATCAGCGCCTCCGACAGAGGATCCTCGATGAACTTCTGCAGCGCTCTGCGCAGCGGACGAGCACCGTAGGTCCGGTCTGAAGCTGTCTTCTCGATAATCCATCGCTTGGCATCGTCCGCAACCGAGATCGTGATGGACTTGTGAACAAGATTCGTGTTCAGTTGCTGCACCAGCAATTCGAGAATCTGCATCAGATCCTGATCTGTCAGCGAGGTGAAGATAATGATCTCGTCGAGACGGTTGAGGAACTCCGGGTTGAAGGTCCGTTTGACCTCGCCCTTCACCAGCTCTTCCATCTTGTCGAGCACCATGTCTTCCTTCTCGCTCTGGAAACCCAGCCCCTGCCGCTTCTGCAGATGCTTGGCCCCGATGTTCGAGGTCATGATGATGATCGTGTTCTTGTAATCGACCGTATTGCCCAGACCGTCGGTCAGCTGACCGTCTTCAAACACCTGCAGCAGCAGGTTGAAGACATCCGGATGAGCCTTTTCGATCTCGTCCAGCAGCACCACGCAGTACGGATTGCGCTTCACGCGTTCCGTAAGCTGGCCGCCCTCTTCGTAGCCCACATATCCTGGAGGCGAACCGATCAGCTTGCTGACCGAATGCTTCTCCATGAACTCCGACATATCGAACCGGATCAGCGCCTTCTCCGAACCGAAGAGGAACTGCGCCAGCGTGCGCGCCATCTCCGTCTTTCCGACGCCGGTCGGTCCAAGGAAGAGGAAGCTTCCAATCGGACGCGCCGGATTCTTGAGACCCGCCCGCGAACGACGAATCGCCCGCGCCAGCGCAGAGATCGCCTTCTCCTGCGAGATCACGCGCTTGTGCAGCTCTTCCTCGACACGCAACAGTCGCTGCGTCTCCTCTTCCTTCAAGGAGGTCACCGGAACGCCCGTCCAGCGGCTCACCACATCCTCGATGTCCTCGCGCGTCACAATACCCGCTGAGGAATCGTCCAGGTGGTACTTGTCGCGCAAGGCCCGCAGATTCTCGCGCTCCTTACGCTCCTCGTCCGAGTAGAACCGTGCCTTCTCGAACTCATGGTTCGCAATCGCATTCTCCATGCGGTGGACGATGAACTTGATCCGCTTCTGGACCTCGGTCAACTCCTCAGGCAGGGAAGTCTGACGCAGCTTCACCCGGGCGCCAGCCTCGTCGATCAGGTCGATGGCCTTATCCGGAAGAAACCGATCGGGGATGTACCGGTTCGAGTGCGAGACCGAGAAGGTGATCGCGTCGTCCGTGTAGCTGACCGCATGAAACTTCTCATACTTGTCCTTGATCCCCATGATGATCTTGATCGCGTCGTCCTCGTTCGGTGGCGGAACCTTCACCGCCTGGAAGCGCCGCTCGAGCGAGCGATCCTTCTCGATCGACTTCCGGTACTCGCCTGGGGTCGTAGCTCCAATGCATTGAATCTCGCCACGGCTCAACGCCGGCTTCAGGATGTTCGCCGCATCCAGCGAACCCTCGGCCGATCCTGCGCCAACCAGCGTGTGCAGCTCGTCGATAAACACGATGGAGTTCTGGTTCTCCATCAGCTCCTTCATGATCGTCTTCAGGCGCTCTTCAAACTGGCCGCGATACTTGGTTCCCGCCACGATCAGCGAGAGATCCAGTGCAAGCACGCGCTTATCCGCCAGAAAGCTCGGAACTTCACCGTCAGCGATCTTCTGCGCCAGGCCCTCGACAATAGCCGTCTTTCCGACACCCGGTTCGCCGATCAGAACCGGATTGTTCTTCGTCCGGCGGCAGAGGATCTGGATGACTCGGTCGACCTCCGAATCGCGTCCGACCAGCGGATCAAGCTGCTGATCGAGAGCGCTTTGCGTCAGATCTCGCGAGAACTCCGCCAGCATGCTCTGTTCGCCACGCTGCGACTTGCCCGACTGCGAGGTCGGAGTCTTCTCCTGGGTGGTCCGCTGCAGCTCCTCCCGGATGGCAGGCAGCCTCAGGCCGCGCTCCGTGAGAATCTCTGCCGCAAAGCACTTCTCCTCGCGGAGCAGTCCCAGCAACAGGTGTTCGGTTCCAATATGCTTGTGGCTCAGCCGCTCGGCTTCTTCCGCCGCGTAAGCCAGGACCCGCTTGCATTCATTCGAAAGCGGAAGGTCCACGGACGTCGAAACCTTCTCGCGAATCGTCGTATGTCCTTCAATCTGCTTGCGAATCGACTCCACCGACGCGTGCGATCGCAGGAACCGATTGGTGAGTGCTTTGTCTTCCCTCAGCAGACCCAGAAGCAGGTGTTCCGTTTCAATGTAAGGTGACCCAAACTGACTTGCCTCGTAGCGAGCAAAGAAGATAACCCGCCGTGCCTTCTCTGTGTAGCGTTCGAACATGTTCTCCCCTTCGAACCCGGCCTCCGCCAACGGCCCTGGGAGCCGTCGATGGCGCCATTACTACTTCCATTCCCTGCGTCCAACCGCCCGCCAAGAGAACACATTGGGTGCTACCGCTGCTGCGGCGCATCCATCCACTAGTACTAGTGTAGTCGCCGCGTCAACCTGCGTTCTGTCTCGCAAAAGTTACTGCTTACACTACATCAATACCTATTCGACGCAATATGTGAAAAAGAGGTTCATATGACTTTATCGCAGCGTACCGTTTCATAGTTCGGTACCCGTCAAGAGGTTCATATGACTTTATCGCAGCGTACCGGTTCATAGTGCGGTACTCGTCAAGAGGTTTTCTGACAATA
>NZ_JAEDXW010000059.1:0-416 GCF_036877565.1 Edaphobacter sp. HDX4 | reverse complement strand
TGTAACGCTCTCCGGAGGCGCCCTTGGTGCCTCTTCTTTTTTGGGAGCGTGTGACTGGTGATCGGGTGACGGCTCGGTGATGGGTGGAACCGCAGATCCTTCGACTGCGCGGCTGTGCCGCTTCGCTTAGGATGACACTTTTTGCCTGGGGCTGGCGGTTGTTGCTTGGGTGCTGAGGGTAATGGGCGCTTATTCCACCTCTGCTCGAGGTATTGGCGCTGGTCGGATCTCTGTTTGGGGATGTCTCGGTGGTGGGTGGAAACCGCAGATCCTTCGACTGCGCGGCTGCGCCGCTTCGCTCAGGATGACACTTTTTGCCTAAGGCTGGCGGTTGTTGCTTGGGTGCTTGGGGGATGGGCGGTGTGACAGGTCTGCGGACCTGGCACTGTTCGTGTGGAGAGCGTTTTTAGTGAAGG
>NZ_JAEDXW010000058.1:0-443 GCF_036877565.1 Edaphobacter sp. HDX4 | reverse complement strand
GGATCACAGAAGCTCAGAGGCCGCTTATGCGCGTGTGCAGGACCTGACCCGCGCTTACAACCAACTGGAAAGCGGCAAATGGGAGGGGATGATGGATTCGGCTCCGCGGGCGCGCCAGGTGTTCTACTTGCCGGTCACGATTATCGACTCGTTCGGGTCGTTCCACTTGCCTGGGGCGTGGAATGCGCCCGCTGGCCGGAGTGCCGAGGCTTCGTGCGCTGGATCCGGCCAATCCCGAAGCGAGCCGGAATTTCGTGAAGAAAGCGCAACTGTCTCCATGAACGCGGCGCATTTTGCGCGTGCGCAGGGATCTTCGCAGGGGAATTGGCAGGTGTTGGAGCGGCTAGGGGTGTCGGGGAGTTCCGTGGCCCTGGGGGCACCGGGGTTGGCGAGTTCTGTGATGGATTCAGGTCACTTGGAGAAGGCTCCCTGGATTGAGTATC
>NZ_JAEDXW010000057.1:0-445 GCF_036877565.1 Edaphobacter sp. HDX4 | reverse complement strand
GTGTACGCGTGGGAATGATCTACCGGGAGCGCAATGCTCCGGCAAAGCCGGTCGCCGCACCCGCCCGCGAAAAGATCGCCGATGACGATCTCGTCTTCCTCAAGAAGAAGCGTCAATCCTCCATGGCCGACGCCCGGGATCTCAATGGCTCCAATCTCTGGGTCTCCGCAGGCGGCCAGATGGAGTTTTATCCCGCCTCCGGCAAGCACGTAACCTACGGCAAACCCTCAGGTACGCTCCTCGGCGCTCAGAAGCTGCAGGTCAAGGACTTCACCGAGCAGGTCGCTCCAAAGTCCGCCACCCACCGCATCCCCGGTGGCGACCGGCAGGTCCTCATGCTCTTCACCCTGCCTGACTCCGACAAACCCCAGCAGCTCTATGGAGTTCCGGTCGGATACCACGAGCAGGGCCAGTACACCTTTTACCTCGACGAGATCTTCTTCTA
>NZ_JAEDXW010000056.1:0-509 GCF_036877565.1 Edaphobacter sp. HDX4 | reverse complement strand
AGCAAAGACGTCGGAAATGTAAAGAACAACTCAGCCGAGTTCCTGAATAGCAAATGACAATTGGGAAGCCGTAACTACTAGCCCGTTAGCGGTGTATGTCCGGGAGTCGCTGATCCCTTGGGGACGGAGAACTGATTTCCGTGAGATTCGTCTATTTTACGATGCGTCGACGAAACTTATTCTTTGCTGATCCGTTTATCCGGTTATGATGCGAGGATTAATGGATTCCCCTAGGAGACTTGCGGGTGTGACCTGCTTCGGCGGGCTACTGAGCGCGGGTGGTTTCATTTGGATGGGACGCCAACATGGTCCGAATCGCTCAGTTGCCATATTCATTTTGTTCGCCGTGACAGCGCTCTGTATCCTCGTTTCCGCTTGGGCGTCGAGTGCATTAACGGACGGCATCAGAAACCAACGGTGGCCAAATAGCGAGGTTGATCTTCTCCGTAGGACAGTCGGTCATCCAGCTTGGAAAGTCGCAACCATCATCCTGTTGTTCTTCGCGATCG
>NZ_JAEDXW010000055.1:0-594 GCF_036877565.1 Edaphobacter sp. HDX4 | reverse complement strand
GTTTCGATCCAGACCACAGAGCGGTATCTGGGCTGCAAGCAGCGCACTCGGTCTGCGGTGAACGACAGAATCGGGATCGAAGTCGGCGCCACGGTTGCCGAGCTCTTACCGCGTATCTCCGCAGCGCGTCTCGGGCGGGACTGGGTAACTCGCGGGAGCGCCTACAAACGCAATCGTAATGTGCTGAAAAACTAAACCCGGGTCAACATAGAACAACCGAAGCATATGCCGGCCCGGCTGAAGCTTGCCAAGCGAGAGGTTCAGTCGAGCATCATTACGCAGCACATTGGCTTCCCATGTAGGAGCGCTGCCCTCTTTCCACTCTCCCGTGCCGCTCAAGTCGAGAACCTTTGCCGGCCCACCATCCAGCGCAACCGCGAAACGCAGTCGGTGCTCAGAGTCAACGGGAAAGACCGGCAGCATATGCACCGTCAGCGTTGCATCTCCTTGCGACACCGAGTCAAAGTGATACTCAATCCAGGGAGCCTTCTCCAAGTGACCTGAATCCATCACAGAACTCGCCAACCCCGGTGCCCCCAGGGCCACGGAACTCCCCGACACCCCTAGCCGCTCCAACACCTGCCAATTCCCCTG
>NZ_JAEDXW010000054.1:0-626 GCF_036877565.1 Edaphobacter sp. HDX4 | reverse complement strand
CCGCCGGCATTTCCATTCAACATTGCGGATAACAAGTCAGTCGCAGCTCAACCGAACAATGAAGGTCAAAAGTTAGCGACGACGCTTGCGGCCCTCAACCCTCCCAGAGAGTATTACCAACAATACTTGAGCACACAGAGGGCGAACGCTGACATGTGGCACCCACCTCAAGGTTTACACGCGTTTCTTCGTGCATTCTTCTACGTCAAGAGTGGTGACTGGCCGGGAAATGAGCCACATCCGTTAAAGTCGCGGACTGCCACGGAACTTGCACAGATGCCCACCTATTACGTTATGGATCTCGGCAAGACGATGCCTCAGACCGTTGCTCCATTTCTGCCGACCGCCGCCGAAGTCGCGGCCTGCAAATGGCTCACCGAACCAGAGCTCGGAGTCTATACGGAGGAATACGACCGTACCGGATTTCAAGGCGCGCTGCAGGCGTATCGCGTCTTCTCTGATCCAGCACTGAATGCTGAGTTGCGCCTCTTTTCAGGCAAAACAATCGATGTGCCATCACTCTTCATTGGCGGGAAGAGTGATTGGGGCACCTACTCGGCACCAGGTGCACTCGATCTGATGAAAGCCAAGGCAGCAACGAGGATGGGAGAGATTGAGCTCATTGA
>NZ_JAEDXW010000053.1:0-659 GCF_036877565.1 Edaphobacter sp. HDX4 | reverse complement strand
CGATCGCGAAGAACAACAGGATGATGGTTGCGACTTTCCAAGCTGGATGATCGACTGTCCTACGGAGAAGATCAACCTCGCCATTTGGCCACCTTTGGTTTCTGATGCCGTCCTTTAATGCACTCGACGCCCAAGCGGAAACGAGGATACAGAGCACTGTCACAGCGAACAAGATGAATATGGCAACTGAGCGATTCGGACCATGTTGGCGTCCCATCCAAATGAAACCACCCGCGCTCAGTAGCCCGCCGAAGCAGGTCACACCCGCAAGTCTCCTAGGGGAATCCATTAATCCTCGCATCATAACCGGATAAACGGATCAGCAAAGAATAAGTTTCGTTGACGCATCGTAAAATAGACGAATCTTACGGAAATCAGTTCGCCGTCCCCAAGGGATCAGCGACTCCCGGACATACACCGCTAACGGGCTAGTAGTTACGGCTTCCCAATTGTCATTTGCTATTCAGGAACTCGGCTGAGTTGTTCTTTACATTTCCGACGTCTTTGCTAACCTCGAAGGCTTCCATCTCATCGGCGGGGAAGGGGCGCAGGAGATCGATGGGCGGCTGGTGGGTCTCCCCGCGATCCAGCCATCGAGTGTACTCGCTCTCGTGCAGGATGACCGGCATGCGGTTATGCACCGGCGTCATCAACTGATT
>NZ_JAEDXW010000052.1:0-839 GCF_036877565.1 Edaphobacter sp. HDX4 | reverse complement strand
GAATGAAGATACCGGACGACGTTACGCTGGGCTGGACCGACGACAACTATGGTTACCTGCGCCAGCTTTCGTCAGCCGAGGAGCAGAAGCGATCTGGCGGTTCCGCGGTTTACTACCATGTGTCGTACTGGGGCTTTCCTCACGACTATCTTTGGCTATGCACAACCCCGCCCGCGCTGATTCGCGAGGAGATGAACAAGGCTTGGGATCATGGCGCGCGGCGGCTCTGGGTTCTGAATGTGGGCGACTTGAAGCCGGCTGAATCCGATATCGACTACTTCATGCAGCTGGCATGGGACGAGCCCAGCGTATCGCAACTCAGTCAGACCGATTTTCTCAAGCAGTGGCTCGGGGAGCAGTTTGGCTCAGCGGTTGCTCCGGAGCTTGCCGCAATCATGAACGAGTACTACAGGCTGAACTTTGTTCGCAAGCCTGAGTTCATGGGTTTCAATGGCTATAACGACGAGACGAACCGGACAGAATTCAATCCGCTGGCGTGGGGCGATCAAAACCGGGAACGCATCGAGGCCTGGCGACACCTGAGCGACAGCGTTGAGGCCCTTTCCGAGTCGATCCCTGCCGACTCCCTGGCTGCGTACGATGAGCTGGTTGCTTATCCCGTGCTGGCTGCCGCAGCGCAAAATGACAAGTTCCTGTGGGCCGATCGCAGTTATGTCGACGCATATTTTCATCGGCCAGAACTGATGCTCGAGGATCACAGAAGCTCAGAGGCCGCTTATGCGCGTGTGCAGGACCTGACCCGCGCTTACAACCAACTGGAAAGCGGCAAATGGGAGGGGATGATGGATTCGGCTCCGCGGGCGCGCCAGGTGTTCTAC
>NZ_JAEDXW010000051.1:0-1048 GCF_036877565.1 Edaphobacter sp. HDX4 | reverse complement strand
TCGTCCCCACCTCATACAAACTTTTTCGTTGGCTGAGGAAGAAGAACCGCCTTGGTCCCTGGCTGCGTTTCGTACTCCATGGCTTGTTGTATCTGGTCCAGGGAAAACGTCTTGCCCACCTTTGTCCGAAAGAGTGGGTCGGCAATCTGGCCCCGAAGAAACTCAAGCGCCACGCGTAGCTTCTCTGTGTCGCGCGCCGTAGCACTGTTGAAGTTGCTGAACGGCTTCATCGTCAGGTTCTTCGCCATGTACACCAGCGAAGGCACCGCAACCGGTTCTGGTCCGGCAAGAAAGCCGTAGAACCATACCGTGGAGTTCCGCGGCAAGCGCGGTGCCATGCGTGTGACGAGCTTTCCGCCCACGCCGTCAAAGACAGCAGTCGTGCCCAGTTCCGCTGCGCGCCGCTCGAAGTCTTCGTCGAACCCGGCATCGTTCGTCACAAGCACATGCTCGAGTCCCATCTCCCGCAAAGCATCCGCAGCGTCTCGCGACCGGACAAGGAACAGCACAGGAATCTGCCGGCGAAGAGCAAGCGCGGCGAGCGCCAATCCAGTCGCTGAGCCCCCTATCGTCACGATCACTCCAGTGTGTCCGGCGGATACCGCCTCTTCCAGGAAGGCGTATGCCGTGATCACGTTCACGAGCGAACCGGAGTATTCCTCGACCGAGAGCTCTTCCGGCAGAACAACACAGCTTGTGACAGGAATGACGGCACGCTCAGACCAGAGGCCGATCGTCTCGGCACTTGGGGTAAGCGAGCGGTAGATCGCCACTTTTCTGCCGACGTAGTCTTCCGGCACACCTGCACCGGCCGCAAGCACACGGCCTGAAGCTGAGGCTCCCCAAATGTCATACCGGCTTGTGTTCAAACCGGTGGTCGCTGCCGGCATCTTGAGAAACGTCTTATCCCCATGGTTGATCGCGGCGGCCTCGATCTGCACGAGCAGGTGGTCGCTCGGCGCATTGGTGGGCGTGGGCACGTCGCGGACTTCCAACTCGCGGGTGGTGGTAACGACTACAGCTTTCATCGTGGTGCTCCTTCCGGCCG
>NZ_JAEDXW010000050.1:0-1617 GCF_036877565.1 Edaphobacter sp. HDX4 | reverse complement strand
TGCATCGGAATGCGCGCGCGGGCGGTGTTGCTGTCGATCGTATGGCGATACTGCTCACGGAGGGTCTTCGGCTGGCGCTGTACTCACAGGCGAAGGGCAAGGCTGCGGGCGTCACAGGCATCAACGCCGGCCGGCAAAGGAAAGCATAAATATCCCTCAAGGGTGGGTTGAGAACAATCAAATTGTGCGGTTGCGGGTGCGTTGCTAGATTGGCCGCATGATTAACAAATTTCTTTCGCTCCTGGCGGTCTTGCTGATGGTGCAGCTCCCCGCTACTGCTCAGACATCGTCCATCGTGGGGACATGGGTTCTCAGCGCAGCCGATAAACTGCTACCTGACGGAAGCCGCGTCTCTGACTATGGCGAGCATCCGCATGGGCTCGTGATCTTCACGAGCGATGGCTATTACTCGATCCAGATCTACCGCGCAGACCTGCGGAAGTTTTCCTCAGGGAACAAGCTGAAGGGAACGCCAGAGGACTATAAGGACGCCTCGCTTGGCATGAGCGTTCACTTCGGGCGCTACACGATCGATCCGGTGAAGAGCACCATCAGTTTCCAAATCGATCGCTCCTCTTTTCCCAACCTGGATGACACTACCGCCGTTCGCATCTATGAGATGAAGGGCGATGAGCTATCGTGGAAGGTCCAGCCGCGTCCGGATGGATCTGTTCCACTCACCGTGCTGCGACGGGTCCGATAGTTTGGGGAAACCGGCGTGGTTCAGGGCTTTTGGGTGGGGCGGAGGAGGACCTCGCTGACGAAGGACTGCGGCGCCTGAGTAACGAGCATGGCGACCACTCGCGCGACGTCTTCGGGCTGGACTTTCTTTGCGGCGTTCTTGTCGCTGCGGGAGAATCCGGTGTTGACGGAGCCGGGCGCGATGACGGAGACGCGGATGTTGTGGGGGCGGAGCTCCTCGGCGACCGAGTAGGTGAGGCCGTTGAGTCCCCACTTCGAGGCGGAGTAGGCTGCGCCGTTGGCGAGAGGATTCTTGCCAGCGAGCGACGAGATATTGATGATGTGGCCGGACTGCGCGGAGATCATCATGGGGGCCAGGGCTCGAATCATCAGGTAGGGACCGCGAAGGTTGGTACCCATGAGAGTGTCCCAGTCGGAGGGAGCCATCTCGACGAGCGGCTTGCCGATGAGGCCGATGCCGGCGTTATTGACGAGAATGTCGCAACGGCGGTGCTGGCTCTCAACGGTCTCCGCGAGTCTGGAGATGGAGGATTCGTCGAGCAGGTCGAGCGGAGCGGTCTGGGCGGAGCCTCCTGCGGCTTCGATGTCCTGCCGTACCTGATCGAGGCTTGCCTTGTCGCGCGCGACGAGGATCACGGTGGCTCCCATGGAGGCGAGTTGATGGCTGATCGCGGCGCCGATGCCGCGTGCGGCTCCGGTGACGACTGCGACTTGTCCTTTGAGTTCTTCGGTCATGGTGGGTTGGATGCGCGGAAGGGAACAGCAGATCCTTCGACTTCGGGCTGCGCCTTCGCTCAGGATGACACGGCTTGTTGTGGGTGGGATTTGTGGTCAGAGGAGCGAAAGGTGTTCGCCCTTCGCTCGATGCCCACCTTAGCGACGAAGAAGCTGTCGCGAAGGTGGTTCCCGACGTTT